>JAADIB010000070.1:5931-18927 GCA_013151565.1 Chlorobiota bacterium | reverse complement strand
AGAAAACAATACCATAAATGTCGGGATGATAATCAACAATTCTTTTTAAAGCTAAATACCTGTCTCTAGCCTGCACTATGTAACAAATATGGTTTACATTCTCAGCGCCGGCATTCTTCTTGCCAATTGTGATTTCAATGGGATTGTGCATGTATTCATTTGCGATCTTTCTAACCTCTTTCGGCATTGTTGCAGAAAACAGAAGCGTCTTTTTCTCTGTCGGTGTTTCTCTTAGAATATCTTCAAGGTCTTCTCTAAAACCCATATTAAGCATTTCATCTGCCTCATCCAAAACAACAGTATCAATATGTCTTATATCAATGATCCTTCTGTTGATCATATCAAGCAGTCTGCCCGGCGTTGCTGAAATTATATGCGCGCCTTTTTTGATCAGACTGATCTGTCTATCAATACTAGCTCCTCCAAAGACAGGAACAACCTTGATCTTATCCAAATACTTTGCGTAACTCTTTATATCGTCGGCTATCTGCAGACAAAGTTCCCTCGTAGGACTAATAATTAAAAACTGTGTTTTCTTTTTAGATGTGTCAACTTTTTGTATCATTGGTAAACCGAAAGCGGCAGTTTTGCCTGTTCCGGTTTGTGCAAGTGCAATAATATCTTCATGCTCATCGTTTATCAAATGGGGAATCACTTTTTCCTGAACCGGCATTGGAGTGATAAAGTTGAGATCCTCAACTGCTTGTATAATTCTTTTCTTTAAACCTAACTCTTCAAACGTACTCATAACTTTTTTACCTAACAATTTAATTTATACCAATTATAAAGATACTAAAGAATATCGAAATACTGGTTATCGATTGGGACTTAATAATTATTTTGATGAGTTATATTAATTGCTTAGGAGTGCGTTTATTGTTTAGATTAAATTTCTATCGGATTTTTAAAATGAACGGCATCGGCAAATTCTTTTATCAAATTCCATTTATTCTTGTCTTCAAAATAGTTGCCGGTGATAATGATCTTAGCGCCGTTCTCAACTTTTTCCCGTGCAGTTCTACTGTCTCTGATTCCTCCGCCGACTATGACAGGAACAGAAACCGATGAGGTTACCATCTTTACCATTTCGTTAGGAACCGAATTTTCTGCGCCGGAACCGCCTTCAAGATAAACACATTTCATTCCGAGATATTCTCCGGCAAGAGCAGTGGCGGTTGCAATTTCCGGTTTGTTGCGCGGTATCGGGGAGCTTCCGCTCATATATTCTGCTGTGGTCTGTTTCCCGGATTCAATCAGCATATAACCTGTAGAGATTGGCTCAATACCGGTTTGCTTGACTAACGGCGCAGCCAAAACATGCTTGCCAATTAAATATTCCGCGTTTCTTCCGCTTATAAGCGAGATAAAAAATATTGCATCAGCAGAAGAAGTTATTTGACTTTCGCTTCCTGGGAAAAGGATTACAGGCAAGGAACTATTCCGCTTGATTGTTTTAATAACATCATCAAGGATGTTTGTGGTCATTAAACTTCCGCCCGCTAAAAATCCGTCAACTCCTGAAACTTCACAATGCCGAACGAACTCTGCTAAACTCTCTCCACTAGATTTATCCGGATCGATTAATATCAGATAAGCTGCACCTTTTTCTGAAATGGTGTTATTTAAGTAGTTAAATATTTTCATTAAAATAAATTAAGGAAATTAAACTATAAAATACTAAACTTGACAAAAATTAACCCGAAAAATATTTGCCACTTAAAATGTTGATGTACCATTTTATTACTAACCATCATTTTTCATTGATATTGAGATTCGTCCTTTTGTAACATCTATCCCAATAACAGTTACTTCAATAATATCCCCGACGTTAATAACTTCCAGCGGATTCTTTATATACTTATTAGCCATTTGGGAAATATGAAGAAGCGCATCCTGCTTAACTCCAATATCAACAAAAGCGCCGAAATCAACAACATTACGTACCGTTCCTAATAGTTTCATCCCTTCTGTCAGATCTTCCATCTTTAAAACATCGCTTCGTAGAATCGGTTTTGGCATTTCTTCACGCGGGTCACGACCAGGTTTTAAAAGATTTTCAACAATATCCAGCAGGGTCGGTTCGCCGATACCGAGCTCTTCAGCAGATTTAAGTAAGCCGTTTTTATCAACGTAATGCTTAACTACCGCTCCGGCACGGCTAATATCGGTAAGCGAAACAGACGCCGATTGAAGTAATTTTTCTGCAGCGCTGTATGATTCCGGGTGAATAAAAGTGTTATCAAGCGGATTAATACCCTCCGAAATTTTCAAAAATCCAGCAGATTGCTCAAAAGATTTTTCACCAATTCCGCTCACGTTTAGAATTTCCTTGCGTGATTTGAATTTCCCGTTATTCTCGCGGTAAGCAACAATATTTTTTGCCAATCTGCTGTTGAGTCCTGAAACATAAGTAAGTAGCGAGGCTGAAGCAGTATTTACGTCAACCCCGACAAAATTCACACAACTGTCAACTACATCGTCAAGATTTTTCCGTAAAAGTTTTTGATCAATATCGTGCTGGTATAAACCGACACCGATTGATTTTGCATCTATCTTCACCAACTCGGCAAGCGGATCGAGAACACGGCGGGCAATTGAAATATTACCGCGCTGCGATGCTTCTAGATCTGGAAACTCCTGCTTTGCAACCGGTGAAGCCGAATAGACCGAAGCGCCCGCTTCATTTACGATTAAGTAATGACAGTCCAAATTGTTTTCACTTATTAAATCGGCAATCATTATTTCCGTTTCGCGGCTTGCAGTTCCGTTACCGATAGCAATTAGATCAACACTATATTTTTTGATAAATTTTAGTACGGTCTCTTTGGCAACTGCCATTTTCTTCTGTGGCGGATGAGGATAGATTGTCGCTCCTTCCAGATATTTTCCCGTTGAATCTATTACGGCGACTTTAGAACCGGATACAAATCCCGGATCAATTCCTATTATTATTTTATTCAATATCGGCGGTTGCAGGAGAAGCTGACGTAAGTTTGCAGCAAAGACCTCAATTGCGTGCATGTCTGCAATCTCGGTTAAATAGTTGCGCACTTCTCTTTCTATTGATGGAAAGATCAATCGGGTGAAAGAATCATCAACAACTTCTTCCAATATTTCCATAAAAGCACTGTCGTCAAAGCTAAAATAAGTTTCACTGATTTTCGTAAGAATATCATCTTTATTAAAACCCAAACTTATTTTTAAGAAACCTTCTTTCTCTCCCCTGTTTATAGCTAAAGTCTGGTATGGCTTTATCCTGGTTATTTCAATTTTGAAGTCGTGATAAATGTCGTAGACATCTTTCTTGTTTTTATTGTTCTGTTTTTCTTTTGCTTTGATTGACTGGACCATAGAATGCTCGAGCAAGGTATTTCTTACAACCTCGCGGACATCGGCATTATCACTTATCATTTCGGCAATTATATCTTTTGCGCCTTGCAGAGCGTCCTCGGCAGAATTAACTCCTTTTTCTTCGTCTATATATTTTGAAAGTTCCGCTTCAAAATCATCATCATAATTCGGTCTATTTAAAATAAGATCGGCAAGCGGTTCTAATCCCCTAGCCTTAGCAACGGTTCCGCGGGTTTTTCGTTTCGGTTTGTATGGAAGGTAAAGATCTTCGATCTCTCTCAACTTAATAGAATTTTCAATTTTCTCTTTAAGCTCATCGGTCAGTTTTCCTTGCTCTTCAATACTTTTAAGGATTGTTTTCTTTCTATCCTGGAGCAATTCGTAATAGTTCAATTTATCTTCAATTTCCCGTAACTGGTCTTCATCAAGCCCGCCGGTTTTTTCTTTACGATATCTTGCAATAAAAGGAACAGTTGCATCTTCGGCAAAGAGCGCTGCTGCACTTATGACCTGTTCTTCTTTTAATTGCATTTCATCAGCAATATATTTTGGAATGTTCACAAAGTCCTCGTTATATTAATCAGCAAAAATTCACTAAACATTTTATTAAATTCATATCATAAATGAATGAAGAAATTATTACTTTTTCTACTTGAAATTAAAATCATATTAATTAAACAAATATACAAGGAAAAATTAAAATGGCAGAAATTAAGATCTACCACAAACCAACATGCTCAACAAGCAGAAAGGGCTTGAAATATCTGCAGGAAAAAGGCGTTGAGTTTGATATTATCAAATATTACGAAACACCTTTCACAAAAAACAAACTAAAAGCACTTCTAAAAAAAATGAATATGAAAGCGGAAGAACTTTTACGTAAACGTGAAAAAGCTTATAAAGAATTGGATTTCAAAAATAAGAAATACTCTCAAGCTGAAATAATTGAATTCATGGTGAACGATCCGAATTTAATAGAGCGCCCGATTATTGAAAAAGGGGATAAAGCGGTTTTGGCAAGACCAACAGAAAGAATTGATGAGGTAATTTAAACTGTTTTTGTATTTAAACGGGCAGGTGACAGGCTTGCCCGAATCATATTTAAATATTCGTGTATTAGCGGCAAAAACATAAGCTGCGAATTCGCGAATGTTAAAACCTTGGTTAATACTCAAACACACTTCCGCCAATAAATTCACGCAGTACAGAATCCTTAGGAACTGCAGAATCATCTTCCACCGGTCTAACTGCCTGAAGCACTTTCAAGGCTCTTGCCGCTCTTCTGTATGCATCTTCTTTCAGCGGATTATCTTTGAACTTTTCAACCCATTCCTCAAATCTATCAAGAAGACGTGCGCGGTAGAGCGCTAATTCATAAGGCATACCGCTGCTGATAATGTAATCGGCACTGTTGCTGTATGGAATAATATGACGAATCTCACTAGAGCGTACATAATGCCAGTGCTCAAGCGTCTGCTGTGGATTATAAGCCCGGTGTACAGAATCGCGCAGCATTCTTCGCATTAACCTAATATCTGTCCACTGAACATATTTTTTGCCGGGACCTTTAATTTGTAACAAAGGCTCAAGATAAAGCTTGAACTTTAAATCATTGTCAATTCCCTCGCTGAACTGCGGGTACAAACCGTGCAGACTATCAATCAAAATTATCTCATTTCCTTTTATCTGCATCGGGGTCTGATCAAGTGTACGTTTTCCTTCTTTAAAGTCGTAGCTCGGTATTCTTACCATTTCGCCAGCCGATAGTTTACGCAGATGTTCGTTAATAAGAGCAAGGTCTAAAGCTTGCGGGGTTTCAAAATCATAATCTCCGAACTCATCTTTCGGATGAAGCTCAAGATCAAAGAAGTAATGATCAACATTCAGGGTAACAAAACTCAATCCGTGTTTTTTTAATCTCTGTTCCAGCTTTATGGTTGTCGTTGTTTTACCGGAAGATGAAGGTCCGCTAATGAAAACCATTTTCAGATTTTTACTTTTGCTCAAGATAAATTCTGCTGCCCGGTCAACATCTCTTTCGTAAAGATCTTCAGAGAGGCGGACAATTTCGGAAAATTTGCCGGCATTAATTTTTTCGTTTATTTTTTCAATTGTATTAAGTTCATGATCGACGCTCCAATCAAGAATGTGCCAGATTTTTTCCCAGGGAACTTTATCCGCAGACCGGGAACCCTGTTCTGCATTCGATTCTCTTTTCTGTTTTTGCTCTTCCCTGTAAAGTATATATTGTTTTGCAACCTGTGCATGACCACTTTCAATAAGAACTTTTTCAACAACATCCTGAATTTCTTCGATGTTTGGTTTGAAGCCCTCGGGTACGCGGGATTCTAACTCTATTTCAACTTTATCGGCTAACTCTTTAGCTGTGTTTTTATCACGCCCGCCAACGGCAACCACTGCACGGTAAATTGCGTTCATAATTCTATCCGGATTGAACGGCACGAAAGTTCCATTCCTTTTAATAACTTCTTTTATCTTGCTCATTTATATTCCTTCCCAATGCAGAAAGTAATTTGGATTTTTACTAAAATAGCTTAATTAATGATAAGAATAAAGCAACAAGACTATATTTTCAGATTTAGATCTACCGTTTCATAATCTTTCATAAATAACGGCAGAAGAAGAGAGAAAATAATCAGAAGAACTGCCGCATAATAAAGAACATCACCAATAAAATGATCATATTCAAGTATGTTCATTCTGCTCAATAAAAATGTCCAATCATGATAAGTTCCTTTTCCTATCAGCGGTAGATTTCGAGAGCGCGCATCGGAAACATAAACCCCGATATTCATTAAGTTTTCTGCGAGGTAGATCAATGACACCTGTATTCCTACTCTCTGCCGGTTAACGTAGAAATAGAGAATAAAGAGTGAAGGAATTATGATCTGCATTAATGTGCCGCCGAGAGTGTAGATGAACTTACCGAAAAAACCAAATACGCCGTGACCTCCCTCGTGAAAAAGAAGATTAACATGATCTAGAATAAAGATAAACTCTCCCCTGTTGAATATAAAAAAGAGTCCGACAGGCAGAAGAACCAAAGATGCAATCCACGGTTTAAGTTTTTCTATCATTCTATTTTGTTTTTGTTATAATATTTAAACACATTTAGGAAACTTAACTTCTGAGAAACCAGTACATCTTCCCTAATGAATTTCCTCGCCACAAACGGGGGAAATTCATCTCTTGTCCGCCTTTGGCGGATTAAAAAAGGTTACTTAACTCATTCCGATCATTTGTTTTACCGAGCGCCAGTATCATTTTAATTCTGGCTTTTTGTCCGTTAAGATAATCGGTAAAAATAACTCCTAGTTTTTTTATCCACTTCCCGGCGCCCGGATAACCGTAAATATCAAACGTTTCACCGGTAGGACATCTTGAAACCAGCACAACAGGAATACCTTTATCTACGGCATATTTTATTCCATCAAAAGCTTTAGGAGGAACATTACCAACTCCAAGCGCTTCAACCACGATACCGGCAGCGCCGCTGTCCACGGAAAACTTAAAAAATTTGTCGGTAATTCCCGCATAAACTTTGATTAAATCAATATTCGACTCTATTTTGTCAGTCTCAATAATTTCAAGCTTTTTAGGAATTCTGTTGAAAATTACATGACCTCTGTCAACGAATCCCAATGCACCAAAATCGAGACTGCGGAATGTTTCGATATCTTCAGTATGTGTTTTTGTTACCTCGCTTGCTGCATTTATTTCACCATTCAGGCAGACTAGCACCCCCATACTTCGGCTATTCGGATTATTGCATATATGAATTGCATTCAAAAGATTTCTAGCGCCGTCCCAATCAGGCTCGGAACTTGTTCTCATGGCGCCAATTACAACAATAGGCTTCGGTGTATCAACGGCAAGGTCTAAAAAGTATGCTGTTTCTTCGAGAGTATCTGTTCCATGAGTAATAATGATTCCGTCAATATCATCAGAATCGGCATATTCTTTTACTCTATGCGAGAGGTCGAACATGAGTTCCGGAGTCATATGCGGACCGGGATACATTCCGAATTCACACATCGAAATATTTGCATATTTAGATGCATCAGGTATCATTTCCAGCAGTTCATTACCGTGATAATGCGGTACAGCGCCGCCGGTTGTTTTATCAATCTTCATTGAAAAGGTTCCGCCGGTAAATATGATCAAAATGTTCTTCATTTGCCTACCATCTATTTTAGTTGAAAATCCAATTTTTTTAAGTAAAACCATTTACAAAGATATCGTTAAACTTAAAAAATAATAAGGGAAAATTGTAGCGTTTTCAAAAAAGTTTTAGATAAATATTTTATGTTATTGTTGTTAAATAAGTTAGAAAAAAATGACAGAAAAGATTTGCAGAACACTTAAATTAATCCTATTTTCACATTCCTTCAGAAGGGAGAAGCTGTGTTCATAACTTGTTGATAACTTGATTTTGTGAAACGTTTCACGGAACAGTTAATTGTCCAAATTTTTGGGGAAAATTTCCGAATTTGTGCAGTATAGTTTAAAAGGCTTCCGTAAGTGATTGGTTTTTAAGGGGTTGGAAGAGTTGACTAATGTTAACAACCTGTTGATAAGTTTTTGAGCATTTTAGAAATGAAAAAGTTTTTCGATCAAAAAATGATTTTTTTAATATTGTTAAATGTGGATAAGTAAAGTTGAAAGGATATTCGAATAACAGTACCGAATTAAGTGAACCAAAAAATACTTGGAAACAATGTCTCTCTTTTATTAAAGAGAATGTTCCCCCGATAACGTATAATACATGGTTTATACCTATTAAACCAATTTCCTATAAAGATAATATCTTGAAAATTCAGGTTCCCAATAGTTATTTTATTGAGTGGATAGATGAACATTATAATACGGTAATAAATACAACTGTAAAACAGATACTCGGAGAAAATGGAAAACTCGTTTATATTGTTTTGGACAATGATGAGTTTCAGAACGAGGAAACAATACCGGAAGAGGTGATAGAAAAACCGAGAGCTCAGATACAGAAAATTCAACCGGAAATAAGACCTGATTTTGAAAGTTACTTAATACCAAAGTACAAATTTGAAAATTTCATAAAAGGTGAAGGAAATCAATTAGCAAGAGCGGCTGCTGTTGCTATTGCCGAAAATTCGGGAGGTACATCATTCAATCCGTTTTTCATTTACGGCGGTGTCGGTTTGGGCAAAACCCATCTTATCCAGGCAATAGGAAATAAGGTCATAGAAAAATATCCATCGAAGAGAGTTATTTATTTATCAACCGAACAATTTACCGTTGAGTTCATTGATGCAATCCAGAGTGGAAAGATAAGTGAATTTTCAAGTTTCTATAAAAGCATGGATGTTCTGATAATAGATGATATTCAATTTCTGATCGGGAAAGAAAAAACTCAAGATCATTTTTTCCACTTGTTCAACACGCTGCATCAAGCAGGTAAGCAGATAATTTTATCATCGGACAAACCTCCGAAAGACCTAAAAGGCTTGAGCGAAAGATTAATATCACGATTTCAATGGGGGCTTTCAGCCGATATTCAAGCGCCCGATTTTGAAACCCGTATTGCAATTCTGAAAAACAAAGCTGAGAGCTATGGAATTTTCATATCACCGGAAATTATAGAATATATTGCTTTTAATATTACTTCAAATATTCGTGAGCTTGAAGGATGCTTAATAAAATTACTTGCCGGGGCTTCTCTCAATTCTCAGGAGATCAATCTGGAATTAGCAAGAAAAACTGTAAAAGAAATTGCAACTGGCAGACAGGTAAATATCTCAATCGATTACATAACTCAAATTGTCTGCGAATATTTTGAAGTTGATGAAAACAAACTTCGTGAAAAGAACAGGAAAAAAGAAGTTGTACTCGCTCGCCAAATAGCAATGTTCCTATCGAAGAAACTCACAAAGTCATCGCTTAAAACAATAGGACTTCATTTCGGCGGTAGAGACCATTCAACCGTGATACACGCTTACAACAATATCGATCAGATGGTTTCCGACGATAACTCAACAAAAGATATTGTCGACTCAATCAGAAATAAAATTGAACTTGGGGTGTCGTAAGTATAGACACTAGATTCTGGATGCTTGATACTGGGAAACCAAACTTTCGATCTCTTGATTAGCGACTTATCTTCTTATTGGTTAAATTACATTACCATAAAATTTAAAAATTAATTCGGAAATAACTTGTTAGCTACAATTACTTGGAGCATTTCTCCAGAAATTATTTCTTTCGGTCCGATTCATATTAGGTGGTACGGACTGCTTTTTGCCACTTCATTCATCATCGGCTTCAAAATAATGGAGTGGATATACAAAAAAGAGAAGAAAAACCTAGACGATCTTAACGATCTGATCTGGTATATGATACTCGGAACGGTTATTGGCGCCCGGCTTGGTCACGTTCTCTTTTATAACCCGGGATTTTACTTAACCCATCCAATAGAGATTCTAATGGTATGGAAAGGGGGCTTAGCAAGTCATGGCGCGGCGATTGGAATATTAACGGCAATCTATCTATACAGTAAAAAGAAAAAAGATCAATCTTTTTTATATGTAATGGACAGAATTGTTATCACCGTAGCGCTTGCAGCTTTTTTCATCAGAACAGGAAATTTATTTAATTCGGAAATAATCGGAAAACCAACCGATTTGCCTTGGGGATTTATCTTCACATCGGTTGATAATGTCCCGAGGCATCCAACTCAATTGTACGAAGCATTCTCTTATCTTGCATCGTTCTTTGTGCTCTTTTCGATTTATAAGAAGAGGGACGGGAAATTCAAGGATGGATTATTGTTTGGAATATTTCTCATTTGGATTTTCGGATTCAGAATATTTGTGGAATATTTTAAGGAAAATCAGTCTGCTTTTGAACAGGGAATGATCTTGAACATGGGACAAATACTAAGTATTCCTCTTGTTATTTTTGGATTATATCTGTTGTTCCGAAAACCGAAAGAAAGCCCGGTGAAGAAAACTAACAGAAAAAGAAATTCTATGAAACATTCATAAGCTGGATGTCTCTGACTTCCAGTGGAATATCTTTGACAAAAAAATGATTAAACATTCATAATTGCGCTATCACATAAGAGAATGATAAAATAAAAGCTATGTCTGAAAAGAACAACAATTAAAAATATATGAAAGATTACAAAAAGATGTGGGATGAGAGATACTCCCAGAACGATTGTGTTTACGGTAAAGAACCGAACGAATATTTTAAGGAAAAACTAGATAAATTAAAGCCAGGCAAGTTATTCATGCCGGGCGATGGCGAAGGACGAAATTCGATTTACGCCGCCAAAAACAATTGGGAAGTAACTTCTATAGATTATAGTCCCGTTGCAGTGGAAAAAGCCAAACACTATGCCGAGCATGATAAAGTAGAAGTAAATTTCATCAATGCCGATTTAAGCAATTATGATTATCCCGAAAATTATTATGATGCAGTAGGCATAATTTTTTTTCACTTGCAGTCACCTGAAAAAGAAATTGTTCATGCAGATATTGTAAGATCAATAAAACCAGGTGGAGCAGTGATTCTGGAAGTATTCAGCGATAATCAGCTTAAGTACGGCTCCGGCGGACCGCGAAACAAAGATGCACTTTATTCAATTGATGAAATCGCAGAATATTATAAAAGCTTTAACCATATCGAATTGATTGAAAAACAGATCCAGCTTAAAGAAAGCATGCATCATTCCGGACCAGCTTCTGTGATCAGATTGTTCGGAATTAAAAATTGACGGAACAAGAATTTATTAAGATCTGGATTGAGAAGATCGAAAATGATCTTCTTACAAAATTCCCCGATGATTTTATTAAAGAATACGAAACTAAACCTTTTCGACTCCCGGGAAAATCGTTTTCAATCACATCAGAATTATTCGGACAGTATGAAGTTCTAGATGTTGATGATAAAATGGTGATCCAAACAGACGATTATTCTCTGGTAAAATATCTTTTGTATGCAAATAGAACAAAGCCCGCTTCGGTATTAGTCCCCGTTGAAAATAAAGAACTTCAAACAGCTGTAAAAGAATATGAGAAACTGCTGGATTCAATAATAAAAAACCTGATGAAAGAGATCAAAATTGTTTTACCAACTAGTGATCAACTTAAAATATCAAATCAGATTTTCAATCGAATTAATTTAACGAGATATTAAATTGATTAAATTAAGCGAAAATATTTCTTCATATATAAGCTCAGTGTTTGGAGAGAAATTCCTTAAGAATTATAAGGAGTTCATTGAATCTCACTATGTTCCATATATCCGTATCAGTGGCACCGAAGAAAAACAGAAAGAGATAATAGAAAAATTAAAGCGGTACGAAATTGAGCTTGAAAAAGTTGATAAAGTACCGAATGCATACAGGGTTTTATCCGGCACAGCAAATCTGGGAAAAACATTAGAATATGCTTTGGGAAAATATTATATACAATCTCTCTCGTCAATGATACCGCCGCTGATCTTAAATCCTTTAGAGACTGATGTAACACTCGATATGTGCGCCGCACCCGGCTCAAAGGCAACTGAGCTTGCTCAGATGATGAACAACAAAGGGACGCTTTACGTAAATGAATCAAACGGCGGCAGAACAAGGTCTCTTGCTCATAACTTGGATAAACTCAACATAATCAATACAGGGATGATCGTAAGCAAGGGGGAGTTACTCAGTAAATACTTTGACGGGTTCTTCGATAAAATTCTTGTCGACGCACCGTGTACCGGACTCGGTATTGTCCAAAAGAAACAGGAAGTGAGTAACTGGTGGAGTATAAACCATGCGTTAAAACTGAGCGAAACACAGATGAAACTTCTTGTCAGCGCTATAAAATCATTAAAAGTCGGCGGTGAGATAGTTTACTCTACTTGCACATTAACTCTGGAAGAAAACGAATTTCTGATAAATAGAGTTTTAAATAAACATCCCGTTGAGCTTATCGATATTGAGCTTCCGGTAAAATCGCATCCGGGATTTACTAAATACGGCGATGTGGAATTGAGCCCGGAATTAGCGAGGACAAGGAGAATAATTCCGTGGGAAATAAACTCTGAAGGGTTCTTCATTGCGAAACTTAGAAAAATCGGTGAAACAACAGCGCTGGCTAAAACTGAATTAAAAAAGTCAACGTATATTTTTGTTAATTGGAAAAACAAATATATTCGAAATACAATTACTGAACTCAGCAATTGGTATGGAGTGCCAATGGAAGTGTTTGACCAATACAAATATCTTCTTAAAAAGAATGAAATACAGTTTATTGATGCGGGTTGGAATGCAGAAAACTTGATTCTGTTTAACAGAATGGGAATTAAACTGGGAAAGATTGATAAGAACGGGTTGCTTGTTCTTCATACTCTTGCAGCACAGATTCTACAGAAGCATATTACAAAAAATATTATTGAACTGACCGACGAAGCATATTTGAAAACCTATCTTACCGGCGGAACTATCAAAACAATGACCGAAATTGAACCTAAAGGACGAAAAGTGATAATGTATAACGGCGATATGATCGGCAGCGCAATAGCTACTAAAGACGGGCTTAAAAGCCAATTTCCCCGAGCGCTAAGAACCGGAGATATTATTTTTTAATCTTTCTAATCTTT
>JAADIB010000070.1:0-5921 GCA_013151565.1 Chlorobiota bacterium | reverse complement strand
TAATCTTTAAGATCACGATGTAGCAAAACATACAATTTAATGAGTTTGTGAGACAGCCAATTTGTTAAATTATGTTGCTGTACACTTGTTAACAACCTTGCTATAAATCGAAAATTATATCATATTGCATATATGCAAAACAATTTATTAAATATTAAAAACATACTTAGAGCAGAGACCTATAATCTGGCAAAAGAGTTTAACGTGAAATCAATTGAAGTTTTTGGCTCTTACACCAAAGGAGAACAAACGGAAAAAAGTGATATTGATCTGCTTGTAACGTTTACTTCGACACCTAGTCTGCTAAAATTTATTGCTTTGGAGAACTATCTTTCAGAGTTGTTACATTCAAAGGTTGATTTGGTTATGAAAAATTCGATAAAGCAAAGATTAAGAAAGAACATTCTCAGTGAATCGGTAAAAATATGAAAGATTTCATAGTTTATATTGATGATATGTTAGATGCCATTGAAAAAGGGATTTCGTTTGTGGAAAATATAAACTTAGCTGAATTTTCGAAGGATGATAAAACTCAATTTGCAGTAATTCGAGCAATCGAGATAATAGGAGAAGCAAGCAAGAAAATTCCGAAAGAGATAAAATTACAATATTCAGAAATTCCTTGGAAAGAAATAAGCGGAATGAGAGATAAGCTAATTCATGATTACTTTGGTATAAACATCGAGGTTGTTTGGAAAACTGTTGAGGAAGATTTTCAATACTTGAACCCTCGCTTACAACTAATGAAAAAGGAATTGGATTTATAAAGTGTTGCCGCTAATACATGAAAAAAATATGATATACTAAAAAAAGCTTCTCCATTAAAAACTAAATAATACACCGATAAAACAGATTTTAAACTAAATAAATCTCCACGCTGCAAGCATCGGAAAATTCATCCATTGTCCGCCCTTTGCGAATTAAAAATAGTATCAAATTAATTTTGAAAACACGATTATAATCGTTAAGTTTGATTGTTCTTAAATAAGAATTGTTCTCATAAGAGATTAAATAGCGTGAATGTTTCAATAGATATAATCAAAGAGAAATTAAGTGAGTGTGGATTAAAAATCACACCGCAGCGAATAGCAATTCTTGAAGCCATTTATGTCCTGAATAATCATCCAACTGCTGATAACATTATAACTTACATAAGAAAGACACATCCTAATATTGCAACGGGGACTGTTTATAAAGTCTTGGACACACTTGTAGATAGTAAATTAATAAAAAAAATAAAAACCGAAAAAGATATTATGAGATATGATGGTATTCTTGATCAGCATCATCATTTGTTTAGTTCGGAATCAGATAGAATAGAAGATTACTCGGATGATAAACTTGATAAATTATTAGAAGAATATTTTAAAAGGAAAAAGATTCCCGGTTTCAAAGTGGAAGAAATTAAATTACAAATAAACGGCAAATTCCTAAAATCAAAATAAAAGGGAGAGCTATGATTGATCATGAAGCTTTGTTTAAAATAAGTTACGGATTGTATATCGTTAGTTCGGGAGATAAAGAGAGTGGCAATGGATTCATCTCTAACACGGTGTTTCAAGTGTCATCGAAACCGGCAAAATTTGTCATTGCATGTAATAAGGATAATTTTTCCAGTGAGATCATTGAAAAGTCCAGACATTTCTCTGTCTCTATTTTACGGCAGGATACTGATCCCGAAATCTTCGGAAGATTTGGTTTCAAAAGCGGGAGAAACTTTAATAAAATGGAAGGAATGAACATAAAAATCGGAGAGACAGGGGTTCCAATAGTTTTAAACGACAGCATCGCATATTTGGAATGTAAAGTAACCGAAAAAATAGATGTGGGAACACATTGGTTATTCATCAGCGAACTAATTGCTGCGCAGATACTTGAGGAGAATATTGATCCTATAACTTATGCATATTACCACCAAATCAAAAAAGGGATATCTCCGAAGAACGCCCCAACATATGTGGAAAAATCCGAACCGGAAACTGAAGCTAAAACAACAGCATCTAAAAAATATGAATGCGCTGTTTGCGGTTACATTTATGATGAGAGCGAGGAAGGTAAAAGTTTTGAGGATTTGCCCGACGATTGGACATGTCCGATCTGCGGAGCGGGAAAGGAAGAATTTGATGAAGTTTAACTAATAAATAATTTAACTATTTAAAAACAATTTAGAGGTATGATTATGTCACAGTCATTAAAAGGAACCGAAACAGAAAAGAATTTACTCAAATCATTTGCCGGTGAATCACAGGCAAGAAATCGTTATGAATTTTTTGCAAAAGCAGCCAGGAAAGAAGGTTACGAACAAATTGCAAATATTTTTCAGGAGACTGCAAACCAGGAAAAAGAACATGGAAAACGCTTCTTTAAATTTCTGGAAGGCGGTATGACAGAAATAACCGCTTCTTATCCAGCGGGAATTATCGGTACAACAAAAGAGAACTTAAAAGCAGCTGCAGAAGGTGAAAATGAAGAATGGACTGAACTATATCCTAAGTTTGCAGAAGTTGCAAAAGAGGAAGGATTTCCTGAAATAGCAGCCGCTTTCAGAATGATCGCTAAAGTTGAAGCCGAACACGAAAGAAGATATTTAAAACTTCTGCAAAATGTCTCTGAAGATAAAGTTTTTATGAAAGACGGTAAAGTTTGGTGGAAGTGTTTGAACTGCGGTTATGTTTATGAATCGGTAGAAGCATTAGAACAATGCCCTGCATGTCTGCACCCGAAATCCTATATGCAGTTAAGAGAAGAGAATTATTAAGAGTATAGTATTCCTTCATTTGTCATGCTGAACTAGATTCAGTATTTCAACGAAGTTCCTGTAGGGAACGAAAATTTTCGTTCCCTACAATTAAAAACTTTCATTTTCAACAAAACACACATCACACTGAGCGGATTTTTATTAAAAGCCAACCTGAGATATGTAAGTAATCTTATTTTTTCAAAAAGATTTTTGATACAATTCATACTTTCACTAATTTAATATCAACTTTTCATTTTAATGATAGTAAAATCATTATAAATAATGAGTTGTGATAAATTCTATTTTTATGTGGTTTTAATCCGCTTAATTAATGGATATAACTCCTTTTTCCTATTTACAACGGCATAAAGTTAAAATATTTTAAGGTAGAATAAAATGGCACGCATAAACGAACCCAAAGGAGTAGATTTTTTAATTAAAAGTCCTCCACTTACGGATATTGAGAGAATAGAGATAAGTGAACTAATTAAAAAGTTAAAACAAGATAGCAGCAAAAAGAAACGAAAAATAGTCTCAAGGCGAAAACAGAGGGAAAAGGCATAGTAGTATTATAAACAAAAACTATATACCAATATAAATTCTTCTTTCGCTTATAGCCAGTTGCTGTAGCAGAATGCCTTTACGCAAGGTTGTTTTGTCGGGGCGGCTAAAAAGTGGTTGCATAAAACAAGTAAAGTTAATTGTTTTTATAAATTATGGATGTGCATTTTGCAAGTGTCTTTTGGGAGCATCTGCTAAGCAACATCGCTGTTATATGTCATTAAATTTAGAAGAATATTGGAGGTAATTATGAAATCCAGAATAATGGTTTCTCATCTTTTTCTTGGAATTATTTTAATAAACTTGTTTTTATTATCATCTTGTGATAATTCAACTGAACTCATAGAAGAACAAAGATTGATTATTGAAAATGGATATTTTAATAAAGTAGAATCAATTAATTCTGATGAGAACAATTATGCCATCGAGTTTACCTATTATGTTAAGGGTGAAGAATGTAATTGGGGTGGTTATAGTATCCAAATGGATTCAATAGGTAGATCATTAAATTTATATTCAATGCAAACTTTAAAACCAGATGAAAAACATATGATTGTTGATACAATTAAAATGGATTTTGAATTACAATCAAATCCAATTGTAAAAATGCAAGGATATAAAATTGGTAGTTCAAAATCTTATAAAAAATTATACACAGAATATATTTTAGAGCCAAAATTTTAAGGTTGTTGGTTTTGTAGTTTTGATAAAGCTAGTAAAATAAATTTTTAATAAAAGGTTCTTTCACTTAGTCTCCAATTGTGTTTTACGTTGGACAGCTAAGCGGCAATGCCGTTACATAATAAACGACAAAATAATTTTTCAAATGAAGCCATTTAGAAAAATAAAACCAGTTTCCTCATGCACTTATCACCGCAATAATTATCTTTGGAAAAAAATATTATCTCCTTGGTAATAGCGCTAATCAAAATCCGATACTTTAAAAAAGTATTTATGTAATTCTTATTCTTCCGTAGCTACCAATTAACTATTTGTTTTCAACAAGTAAACACAAGGAGATAAGCAATGAACAATGGAGATAAAAAAGCTGATCTAGCCGGACCCGGTGTCAGCACATACGAAGAAGTTGAAAAAATCTTACCAACCGACTATACGCCGTTACTCCCGCCACTAAAAAGAATGGATGCTCTTTTTGCAGTAAAACAATATATCGAAGATAATCTCTGCAAAGAGCTTAATCTGCATATGGTTCAGGTTCCTTTAATCGTTGATAAAGAGAGCGGCGTGAATGATTATTTGGACCGTGACGGATCCCGAACTCCAATTGATTTTGAATGCGGGTTAGGATTGGAAAGGAAAATTCAGGCACAAGTAGTTCAGGCGGCAACAAAGTGGAAAAGGATGGCGCTTAAACAATTTGATTGCGAAGTCGGTGAAGGAATTTGCACAGACATGAGAGCCGTAAGGAAAGATTACTTTCTCGATCATGATCATTCATGTTATGTCGATCAGTGGGATTGGGAAAAAGTAATGACAGAAGATCAGCGCAGCTTGGATTTTTTGACAGATGTCGTAAAGAAGATCTGGAAAGTTATTTACGGCGCTGGTGAGTATGCAAAAGAGTTGTTTCCTGAATTAACATCAGATAAATACCCGGGCATTCCCGAGGAGCTTACATTTCTGCATGCGGAAGAAATTCTGGATATGTACCCGGACCTTCCGCGTAAACAAAGGGAGACAAGAGTTCTGCAGGAATATCCGGCGGTTTTTATTATCGGTATAGGCAGTACGCTTAAAGACGGATACCCGCACGAAATGCGAGCCGCCGACTATGATGATTGGGTAACCGAGACTATAACCAAAAACGGTAATACTATGCACGGACTTAATGGCGATATACTTGTTTGGAACCCTGTAACAAAACGTCGTCATGAACTTACCTCAATGGGAATACGTGTAACAAAGGAAACATTGAAGAAACAATTGGAAATTACAAACCAGCTTCACTTCTTAGAGTTTCCGTATCATCAGGCAATTATGAACGATGAAATTCCGCTGAGTATAGGCGGCGGCATTGGTCAATCAAGGACTTATATGTATCTGCTTAGAACCGCCCACTTAGGTGAAGTTAGTGTAACAGTCTGGCCGAAAGTATTAAAAGACATCTGTACGGCAAAGAACATTCATGTGATTGAATAACTATAGTGGAGCAATGACAGGTCCACTACTATTATTTAGTATTATCTATTATAAAAAAAGGGATTTAAGACAAAGTCAAAAATCCCTTTAATAATTTTATTGATTACAATTATAAATTATATAGCATCAATAATTGCGTTTAATGTTTCACTTGGACGCATAACTTTCTCTGTCACTACCGGATCGGGGAGATAGTATCCGCCAATATCAACGGGACTGCCTTGAGCGACGAGCAGCTCATCGGTAATTTTGGTTTCGTTTTCTTCCAGTTCTTTCGCAACCTTAGTAAAGCGTTCTTTCATCTCGGCATCCTTATCTTGTCCGGAAAGCGCCTGAGCCCAGTACATTGCAAGATAGAAAGAGCTTCCCCTGTTATCAATCTCGTTCACCTTACGCGAAGGATTTCTGCCGTTCTCAAGATATTTTTCAATTGCTTTGTCCAGGGTTTCTGCGAGAAGAG
>JAADIB010000338.1 GCA_013151565.1 Chlorobiota bacterium | reverse complement strand
AAATGATCAAGAATTTTCTGCTGAATTAATGTTAGTTTTTTTTGCATAGTTACACCTTCGGTAAGTGAGTTACATTGAACAAGATTAAGAAAGAGATCACGATTATGAGTAAGATGCATTTCTTAATCTTAATCCTACTTCTTGCTCTTAATCTATTACGAGTCTACGAATACCATACATTTGTATGGTATAATTTACAAAGTAAATTTATTGCAGTCAAGTAAAAAAGTTGTCTGTTTTTGGTATAACTTTAGGGTAGGGAGCTGATTTATAATCAAAAGGATTCCGGCTGATCCGTCAACTGACGGATGCCGGAATGACATAATTTTTGCTTAGAATACTCTTTCGATAACAGTTTCTAACTTATCGCGAAGGACAGGTTTGGAGATAAAGTCATTGAATCCAGCTTTGATGAATCTTTCCCTATCTCCCGGCAGGATATAAGCAGTAACTGCAATTATCGGAGTATTTGTATAACCAGGCATTTTCTTTATTGCACGCATGGCATCAAGTCCGTTATACTCGCCTTGGAGATTTATATCCATCACTATCAAATCGAATTGTTTTGATTTCAGCAGCGGAATTGATTTCTCAAAACTGTTAGCAAATTCAATTTCTTTCATATCTCTCATCTGAACTTTAAACAGAATTTGCGAATCGATCTGGTCTTCAACGTATAAACAAGATATGTCGCTGAACGATCTATTAGCTCCTTCCGGAGGCAATACAGTTTCTACAACTGGAGTTGTTTCAACAGGCGCTGGTCCTGCGACTTCATCGTGAACTTCTTCTTCAATCTCAACTACTTCCGGTTCAACACTTTCTGTTTGCTGGATTTCCGGTTCTATTTCTTTTGCAGCAGTTTCTTCAACCGGAGCTGGTTCTTTTTCTTTTTGAGGAGGAATAATAACTCCTTCTTCCCTGTCAACATACCTGATCGGGAAAATGTAACCGAATTCTGCCGGTTTATTCAATTTGGAAATCACATCTTTTCTTTCGGTCAGAAGATCTGATAATTTACGTGCATGACGAAGCATAAATCTGGATATGCCGTATTTTTGCCTGACTTCTTCTTCGTCGCCATTAAATATTTCATGCATTGCAGTCAATAGTTCATGGGAAATACCAGTACGCTCATCTTTAATAGAAACCACGCAATGACCGGCATTACTTTGATATGCAGATAAGAACACTTTTGGATTTTTGGTCGCTTTCATTGCAAATTCAATAAGGAATGAAGTTATTGTTATCAACTTCTGCTTATCGGTTTCAAACTTTAACGATGAAGAAATTTTACCATAAGCAAAACTCACATTTTCTGATCTCGATACTTTACTTACGTTGCTTTCAATTGAATCGATAACATCAACAAAACTAACAATAGTTGGATTGATCTCTATCTGATGCTGAATTAACTGAGCATACTGAATTGCATTATCCATCAACTCCAAAACTGTTCTCTGATTATCTCTGATTATATCAATTGATTCTTTTTGTTCTTCATCCGGATCAGTAATGCTTTCGGCTAATTCCTGAGCAAAACCAATTATCACATTTATTGGAGTAAGAAGTTCATGGAATAGATTATGCAGAAAGTCTCCGTTGATCTTGCTCTTACTTTCTTTAATAATCTTAATCGGGGTCTGCTCTTGAACAACTTCTTTTATCACTTGCTGCATTGGAATTATAACCAAACCGAATGACACTACTTCTTCATCATGACTATAAATTGGAGTTGCTAATATTTCAACCGGTAAAAAGTCTCCGTCCGCTTTTTTAAGTTCGGTTGCCAAGGTAACTTTTTTGATTTCGTTTGCATGGAAAATTCCGGTATTTATCTTTGCTCTATCATCATCATTCACCAGACTTAAGAAAGGTTTATCGTTCAATGCTTCCTTATCAAATCCTAATCTTTCTGTAACTCGACTATTGGCAAATGTGATAAATCCTTCCAGATCGGTAAAGACGATAAGATCGCTTGTGTTTTCAAAAGCTATTTTATATTGCTGAAGTTCTTTCCCTGTTTCAATATCTTTGGAAATATCCTTAATAATATTAAAGTGTGAGAGCACCCCGTCATAATCTACTTTCGATTTACTAATCTCTACTAATACCGTTGTACCGTCTTTCTTTTTATGACGCCAAGGACCGGTAAAGTCGTGTTCTACGGTTTCTTTGGAAGAAGTCTCAACTAATGTCTGAATATCTTCCGGCGCATATAAATCGGTTAGATCCATACCTAAAAATTCTTCCTCGGTGTATCCGTACAATTTTAAGGCTGCTTCATTTATCTTTAAGAATTTCAAATCCTCAATGCTGTAAATGAACATTGGATCGTTGCTATACTGCATAACTTGATTAAACATTTTTCCACTCATCGATGATTGATCATCTACTGATTTACTAAACGAAAAGTAATACCCCTCAACTTCTTCATCTTTTTTAATCTCTGATAACTCAACTGAATATTGTGAATTACCAATTTTAACATTGTTCGAGCTGTCTCTTAATTGAGAAAGATCAATATTTAGTAGAGAGTTTATATCTTTCCCTAGAATATCATCTTTCCTAAAACCAAATTCAAAAAGAAATCTATTCGTAAAATTTGTAACATGATAATTTTTATCAACTTCAACAATCATATTTGGTAGGTTTTCAAAATTACTCTCTTTCTGAGCTACAACTTTTTCGCCACCAAATTTCACTTCATCAATTTTTTGATTGTATCCAATTATTGCTACAACATTTTTATCCAGGTCACATATAGGGAATTCAATATTTTGTGTCATTTCTTTCGCAAAGGTTTTTGAATAGGTTTCATAAACAACTGAATTAGCTGAGTTAACAATATAGTCATCAATATTTGATACTAATTTTGCTTCACTCTCTATTAGAACATCCTGCTGATACTGACCTTCAATTTTATTAAGACTCAAGCCAACAGCTTCAGCAAAAAATTTATTTACCAGTACAAACTTTTTGTTCGGGTCTTTTATCCAAAAAGCAAAGTCGAGTTGATCTATAACTCTTCGTATCTTTTGTCTTCCAATGAACGTAAACGGAAATGACTGTTTAACTATTTCAACTATTTCCAAGATTTTCTTATCAGTAATAAAATCGTCAATCTTATCAAGGTTAATTCTTAAATTAATTAGCGAATTATTATTTCCAGTACTGTTCTGCATTATGTTGTTAATGTTTTCCATATTCGATTAGTATTTTAAAGTGTTATTGAAAATATATTTGAATAATTTGAGAAATCCGTTGTATTATACGCTTTAACTCTGTAATAAATAGTTAATCCAGTTTGCAGCTTATCCGAAGTATCAGTCCATGTAATACTATTCGGTCCAACTCTTGCCGCTTCATTATATTCATACTCGTTAATAACTTTCCTTTCAATAATAAACCCGAGTTCATTTGAGGAATTATCATTCCAATTCAACTTTATATTTGTTGTGGATGGAATAACTTCCCCGTTAAGTTCAGATGGAGCTGCAAGCCCTAGGTTTTCTGCCGTATTCACTTCATTTGAAAATTTTGAAAAGTTGCTATTCTTGAATGCCCTAACTTTATAAGCATATATAACATTTTTATTATCCACAGTATCGTTATAAGCAGTTGAATTAGCGGGAAGTACTTTTATCTTGATATAGTCCTCCGAACCGTTTTTTCTCCAAATTTCGAATCCGTCTTCATTCTTTGCGTTATCCTCCCACCACAATCCAAATACTTTACCTACAGTAAATTCAACAATGTTCAGATTAGTAGGCGGATCAATAGGTTCGGATATAGAATCACCAGGTTTATTATTTATGGAGGTTCCAGGATAAGGAGAGTTCAAAGAATCAACACAACTAAAGCTTATTGCGGTAACAAATATTATTAACGCAAATCTGATAATATTTTTAATTATTGTATTTTTCATTTCCTCACCCGTTAGATATTATCATTTAACTCATCTTGGTTATCAAAGTCAACTAAAAAAGTTCTAGTTTCATCAGCTTTTAAATTATCCACGTAAAGATAAAGCACATTCTTAGCCGAATCGAATTCATACTGCGGAATTGGTGTATGGATCATATCAGCTGTTACTTCAATATTAGACACATTTTTATTTATGAATATCTGAACAATAACTTTATCAGTTGTATATTCCTCATGATTAGAGACTTCAACAGCAATTCTTCTCTTACTTCGTGTGTCATAGCGTAACTCAATACCGCTTTGTTTTTTCCACCAGTCAACTAAATTTGTAATTGATGTAAACCAAATATTCTTTGCTCTTATGTAAGCGACCAAATCCTTAATCACAGAAACATATTCAGGTCTAAACTGAAGGTTATTGTGGAACTTCATCACATAAAGACCGCCTTCAAATAAAATTCTGTCAATATCTTCTTTGTAAGTGTATTTCTGATATTCCAAATTCTTCAAACCATATTGACCAATGATTTGCTTATCATCCCGTGCTGTTTTAGTAATTAAGAATACCGGTTTTTCATTTATCACTACTTTTTTAGGAACTGACCTATCCGTTAATGAATCTGTGATTAAGAAAGATATATTTTCAATAGTCATAGCTTTAAGTGTCTTCTGATTATACTTACTATCTTTAGACATAACTCCATCAATCTTCGTGGTTGTAAATTTCAACAAAGAATCCGTGACATTTCTTATATCATATATTTGTGTTTCTAAATCGCCTAAACCTTTATCATCCTCGTTATAAGAATCCTTATTTTCGAAATCAATTATTGGAATTATCTCTGCATACTGATCCAATGATTTTGTTATTTTCGGATTACCTAAAGCCAATTCCGAATTAAGCAGTATTGCAGCCGGATAATTATATTGATTTAACATTCTTTTAACTGCGTTAACATTGGTAAAACTTTCTTCAAAAGTTGGCAGAAGTACTGCTGCTGCATCGTAAGGAGCCGGCCAATCTTTTATAAAGGATGTTGGCTGATATGTTAGCCAGTTAATACAGTTCTGAAACAATCTTCCGAAATAGATATGATCTCTCTGTTTCCCGATGACAGAATTAATTTCAAAGCCGTACCAGATAAATCTTCCCTTTCCGTAATTGCCAAATGCCATACCGACGCTTTTCTTGATCTCTTCCGTAACTAATCCTTTTTCACGTCTGTAATCGAACCAATAACTAACTTGCTTTACTCTCGGTTCCAGAATTTCAGAATAGATCGGTCTATCCCAAGTCGCAATTCTTAAAGCATAACCGGTTGGAATTCCAGCAGTGATTGGTAAATTTCCTCTTAGTGTATGAACTTTTGAAGTTTCATCTTTTTCCGATATTTCTCTTGTAAATTTCATACCGAATGTTTCTGTAAAAAATTGCCATCCTTTCCACTTTCCTTCTTCGGAATAAGTTCCCACTCCGCCTGTTGCAAAAATACTTCCGCCGTTATCGACATATCTTTTTATCTGGGAAATTTCTTTTTCACTCAGCGATTTTGCACCGGCTAAAACAAGTAATTCATAATTGAAATGCTTTCCTTTTTCGATATCGATATCAGTCAGAATGTCATAAGAAACATTGAATTTTTTTAAGAAATTCATCCATGTATCAAGATTATCCTGAACCCAAGTATTTCCATCGTCAGACATATTTTCTGTATAAGTTGAATATAACAGAGCAGCTTTAGTTTCTACACGATGAGCGAATATGTTTTCTTTTGATGGGTAAATTTCTGAAAATGTATAGTTGCCATAAACACTTTTAACTATAAGCAGAAATACAATTAGAGAACCAATTAGAATTGCAAATCCGCTAAAAAAGATAAGCAAGGAATTGACTTTCAATCCTTTGATCAAATCATTGTTGTCTTTGCCTGAATTATTAACGCTATGTGATTCTGCTATCGCCATTTAAGTGTACTTTCTTTATTCTCATCTTTAGTTGGTTCAACATAACCGTCTTGTGTATATCGTAAGAATTTCTCCCGACTCACAGTTCTTTCTTTTACTTGAGCAGAAGATGGTTGTTGAGAAACTTGTGAATCAAATTTTGTGAATATCGGCGCTACATAAGTCGGACGCATTCTTGGTCTGCTCTTGCGAGTTTCCGTATATAACGGTCTTCTGTGCGAATCCCTTGTATAAAGCAAATCTCCTGAATAAGCTTCACCCACTCCTTCTGTATCCGGAATAATTTGAGATGGAGTAACAAGTTCAGCCTGTACAGTATCTTTGGGACTTTCAGACTCAATTCTATTATTTCTTTCACGGATCTTATAAAGTATGTATGCACCAATCGCTAAAATGAAAGTCGCAATTGTTGCTACTAACATAATCAGTGATAATATCGGTATCAATTCCATTTAAAACCTCAATAACATTTATTCTATTATCTATATTGAATACCAACTCTTTCTAATTTGCCCCATTCCATCTTGATTCCTAAAAACTCTTCGATGAGGGCCATAGTTTTGGTAATATCAATCAAAAGTACAAATACCATGCGGTAAACAATTGCCCATGGTACTAATCTGAATTCTTCTTTTTCAACAGCTACAGAATATATTGCCGACATGAAATCCAGCAAAGCAATTCCGCACCACCAGTAAAATATTAAACTTGACATGTCATTAAAAACAGCTACAAAAATGAAAAATAGATTCGCAAAAATATTCATTGCCGGCCAGACTAAAGATTCGTAAAACATACTCCAAAGAACGAGAGTATTATAGAAATTCAAAGTCGGGTTGTATAAATATTTTTTGTGTTTTCTTATTGCCTGCAGAATTCCACGTGTCCAGCGATATCTTTGCTTCAATAATTGATGAACAGTAACCGGAGCTTCTGTCAATGCCCAAGAACTTGGTTCATACTCAATTTTCCAGCCTAATGATAAAATCTTAAGTGTAATATCAGTATCTTCTGCAAAGGTGTCACTTGAGTAAAAACCGGCTTCACGAAGCGCTTCTTTTCTGAAAATTCCAATTGGTCCGGGAATAATGTTTACCATTCTTATATGACCTTGAGCGCTTCTTGCTAAGTTCAAACCTTCAACATATTCCAAAGCTTGAAGATCTGTTAACCATCTCTTTCTGTTCTGAATTTTTACATTTCCGGCAACTGCACCGACATTTTCATCTGTAAAATGTCTGATTGCGTTTTTTAATGTAACCGGTGATAAAATTGAATCACCGTCCATACACAAAACAAATTCAGCTTGTGAATACTGAATTCCGGCATTCAAAGCTTTTGCTTTCCCGCTATTTGATTTATTGATAAGCTG
Organism: Chlorobiota bacterium; assembly: GCA_013151565.1. Classification (GTDB taxonomy): domain Bacteria; phylum Bacteroidota; class Ignavibacteria; order Ignavibacteriales; family Melioribacteraceae; genus SZUA-22. The sequence continues at coordinate 6,225 of JAADIB010000338.1, read as the reverse complement.
AACTTTAATTGTGTTGTAAACCCCTTCTTGATATCCAACAAATGACTCGGCAATTTCTTTCGAATTATCAGTCGAGCCGTCATTAACAATGATTATTTCATAATTTTTATAATCAAGCTTTAGAAGTGATCTTATTGAATTTTTGAGTGTGACACCTTCGTTATAAACAGGAACAATGATGGAAACAAAAGGTGAAAAATCTCTATATTTTTTAACAGTGTATTTTGTGATGTAAAAATAGGCTAAGAAAAGGATCGTAAAATATCTTATCAGTAAAACAAACAGAAAAATCACTAAGCTAACAATTGAAGCATAAACAATTAATCCTTTGAACGACAAAATTGTTAAAGGCAAAGTGTAGATGATCACTGCGATAAGAATAATTGAAATAATCCCGGAAATTAGTATAACTTTGCGCTTTTCCTTCAGTTCTTCCCTTTTGGGCGGAAGAACTTCTCTGTTGTCCAGTTCAATTTGGTAACGATATTTTTCTTCTACGGTTTTCATGATCTAATTTTTAGTAAAAATTCAACAATAATGCCAATAAATAGTGAATTTCTAGATTAAAAACAGCATTTTTATAAGTGGAATTTTGATGCTTTCAAATAAAATGAGTTTTTTGGCTCACAATGAGACAAGTGAGTATGATATTACAAGAGGAAAAGGTTTGAACTGCTTAAATTAAAAGCATTTATTCGATCGACTAAAAAAACTTAATTCAAAGAACTATCTCATCTAATGACTTATAATCAAGATTTTTCTGATCATTTATAATTGGATCGATAAGTTTTTCCGAGTTATCAATGGAATCATTTATTTCCAGATCCGCTATTGAAATATAATTCATTGAGCTACCAAGATCATCCACTGTATAGCTAGGCAAATTTGCTTTTATTTTAGAGAGCATTTTGTTCATACTTTCTTTTGAACTGCGGACTAAAAGCACAACTACTTTTTCACCGATCATGCATAATTTATCACGCTTTTGAATCGACAAACTGATAATTTTCTTTAATTGACCAATAGAAAGTAAACCTTTAACCTGGGCAATCTGATCCAATTTAAAAGATAACAAGTTAAGTCTTTGTCCGGTTGTCTGATACAACGCAATTTGATTATTCAGAATCAATCGAAAATCATCAATATTATAAATATTAACCAATTCAGATACTTCTGGAGGAGGAGTTTCATCTGTTTTAAGTGTTTCAGCTTCTTCATGCTGACTTTCTTCCGCAGATTCTTCTTCAACCTCACCTTCTATTACAATTCCTTTTTGAGGTTCAATCCAATATTCCGAAGTAAATTGCCCTTCAGTATGTCCGACATTCGGACTAAGTACAACAGTTCCAGAGTTATATTTATCATCTTTCTTTTTATCTGATTTTTCAAGGTATATAGTTCCGGTTACATTATCAGATAAAATAGAGACAACAGTTTTAGACTTTTCTGTTGCCGGCTCACCAACAACAAAAAAGCTGGTAATATTTTTGTTTTCGATTGTTTCAAGCATATTAGTAAAAACATCTTCGAGTAGATCTAATCGCTTAAACCCGATATATGGTGTTAGCTCGTCAAAAATAAGTCTATCCGGCTCATATTGATTTGAAACAGTGATAATATCATTTATATAATCAATCATATATTGATCAGGATCGTATGCATCGTAAACATCGTTTGGTGGTGAAACTCTCACAACAATAATGGAATTGCTGTTCATATACTTCTGGAGGTCAAAATTAAGCGAAGCAGCTTGGATCATTAAATCCTTTGGGCGCATTGTAGTAAAGAAAAGGCATCTTTCGGCTTGCTTTAATGTTTCAATCGCAAATTTAAGACTTAACAAAGTTCTGCCCGATTTTCTGGGACCAACGATCAAATAACCGCCGCCTTTGTATATGCCGCTCCATTTCCGGTCGATTAAAGAGAAACCAGACTTTATAAGTTTTACACCATTAGTCATAATTATAGCTATATCCTAAAAATCAGTAATAGTGCTTTCATTCAATTAGCGTGCCGTATAATATTTGCTTTTTAGCTCAGAATCTCATTTTTATTCTTTTTGTCGTTCTCAATTTGAGACCGATGTATTAATAATAATAAAAAAACAAACAATTGATAATAATTATTTCAGGTAAACAAAAAAATCCCTTTTATCAAATTTGACAAAAGAGATTTATAACTTATCTTAAATTGCTAAAAAACTATTCATTATTCTGTATTTTAACTGAACTATCTTTTTCAGGATATGTGGTTCTAAAAACATAATCCCACATAGGTGAACTAACACCAAATCCAAGTTCATCATATTTGTAATGATGAAGAGCATGCCAATCTTTCAATCCTTTCCATACGTTACTATCACCCTTAAAATTAAAATGATGGATTGCATAGTGAGTAATATCATAAAAAAGGTAACCAACCATAAATCCGGCAAAAAATGGATAAACTGACTCAGGACCAACTATAGCTCTAAATATGAAAAAGAATAAAGTTGATATTGGAATGCTGACTGATGGAGGCATAACTAATCTTTTAGAATCTTGTGGATAATCATGATGTACACCATGAAAAGTCCAAAATATCTTCTGCAATTTTTCGTTTTTGGGGTGAAAATGAAAAAGCCATCTATGAAGTGAATATTCGGTAAATGTCCAAATAAAAACACCAGCTAAAACCAATGAAATTATATATCCAGCAGAAAAACCAATAACAATTGCATTATACAGTGAATACAAGATCACTGGAATAAATATATATAGCGGTACAGTCCAATGAACTTTGGAGAAGGCTTCTAAAAAGCTACTGTCAAATATTCTGACTGATTCATCTTTATTGGAAACATATAGCTTTGCCATCTTGTAACTCCAAAATATAATTTATTTACTTAATTAAATTTTCATTTACTTTTGTTAAGCCGATTCCGGGGGCATCTGTTAACGTAACTTTCCCGTCTACAATCAGCATCCCTTCAAATGGATCGTTGCTGATCAGCAAATTGCCGTCGAGATCAGCCCAATTAGCCATAGGCGCTAATTGAGACATAGCAGAAATTGCACATGAAGTTTCAGTCATGCACCCAAGCATTACCTGCATATTTAATGATTTGGCTAGATTCAGCATTTTGTGTGCTTCTCTCATACCTGTGCATTTCATTAGTTTGATGTTAATTCCAGAATAAACACCGTGTGCTTTAATTACATCCGGGATTCTCTGTAATGCTTCGTCAGCAAAAGTAGGTAATGGAGAGTGCTCAGTTAACCAAGCCATATCTTCAATTTGCGTTTTAGGCATCGGCTGCTCAACAAATTTCACTCCTCTTTCATTCAGCCAATTGATCATATCAAGTGCAAAATGTTTATCCTTCCAACCTTGATTCACATCAACAACAAGCGGTTTATCTGTTACAGAGCGGATCGTTTCAATCATTTGCTTATCGGAATCTCTACCAAGTTTAATTTTCAATATTTTGTATGGCGCAGCTTCTTTTACCTTTTGTTTTACAACTTCGGGAGTATCAATACCAATTGTAAACGAAGTGTTCGGAGTTTTTGATTTATCATATCCCCATATTTTATACCAAGGTTTTCCAAGCAGTTTTCCGACCAGATCATAAAGCGCAATATCAACAGACGCTTTAGCAGCCGGGTTCTTTTCTGCAATTCCATCAACATAATCAAGAATATCCTCAACCTCGAATGGATCATTAAATTGAGAGAGATCAACTTTGCTTAAAAACTCAGTTGCAGTCTTATGCGATTCTCCTAAATATGGAGGCATCGATGCTTCGCCATATCCAATAATTCCATCATATTCTAATTGTGTAAGCATTACCGGTGTAGTTGATCTGGAACTCGTTGCAATTGTAAACACATGCTTAAGTTCTAACGTATAAGGTTTGAATGAAAATTTCATTTTAGTGTCTTTACCCATAAAGTTAATATTTTTTGAAAATAGATCTGTAGTGCTGGAAGTCGCAATTACACCAGCCAACAACCCGCTGGATTTTAAAAAATTCCTTCTGTTCTGTTTCATCAGAGTTCTCCGTTATAATACTTGCTATCCTTGATCATTATAATACCATTTTCATTTAGAGAAGTAATAATTCTTCGTGCACGTATAAAATGCTCAAGTCTATATTTGCTGAAATTAGGTTTCTTTTCATCGAAGCTATTTATTTTTACGCGACCGGATTCATGTATGAATTCTAAGTCCCCAATATAAATTCCAACGTGTGTAACGCGTTCTTTCTTTTTATCAGTAGCTTTAAACCCAAAAAAGAGCAGGTCACCCTTTTGCAGATTTTCAAAACCATTCTCGGTATCAACTAAAATTCCATTATTGACTTGCTGTGAGGCATCTCTATCCAGCAAAACACCGTTTAGAAAATATACGGTTTTTGTAAAACCGCTGCAGTCCATTTCTTTAGCAGATGTTCCTCCCCACAAATAAGGAATTCCCATAAAAGATTTTGCTGTTTCAACTATGTTTTCTTGTGTAGGTTTAGCTGCTGATAACCAACCTTTGACTACTTTAGTATTCTCTTTTTTAACGAATGCAATTCTCTTATCAGGAAATTGTACTTTAACATAATCCCCTTCTTCCCCAATGTTTATAAGGATATCACCAATTACAAGATCGGAAACCCTTTGTGATTTTTCATCAGGTTGAGTATAAGCGAAGCCATAATCATTCATATATATTATGTGCTTTCCCAATCATAAAGCAGATCTCTGTTAACAGTAACTATTCCGTCACCATCAGCCCATGCAATATATCCATCCGGAGTTTGAATTAGATAAAATCCATCTTCATATTTCAGTACTTTTACAATTGTGCCGAGCAGCGCTTGAGTAGCAAGTTCTGCCGGATGCTTCGGCTGAGAACGAATACTAGCAACAGAAAGATTAACAATTCCATAAACCTTATCGCCAAGTTTCTCATCCGGAAGTAAAGCAATTTCATCTTTAACCTTGATCTTTTTCGAATTGATTTTATCCATCAACTCAGCTTTTGCTTCCGGGATATTTGTTTCCCCGGATAAGATCAAATTTTTCTTCTCTTTTTTTACTTCCACATTAAAAAGAGCAACCCTTTTATCTGGTGCGTATTTTACTTTTACGCTTTTGATTATCGTATTAATTGTTTTCATATTTTTTGTTTGAGCAGTAATTAAAACAGTTGCAAATAGAAATATTACTAGAACCGACCATTTAATTTTCATATGCCTATTATATATATTGTAAAATTTTTGTTCGCTAAAAATAATAATAATGATGTTTAATAAAAAGGAATTATAGTAGGGATTTTATTGTTGTTAATGACTGTTTTATAAGATACGGACTTTCGAAGACTTTGAGACTTAGAAGATTACGATATTCATTTCAAACTTCATATTATCTGATGCTAATTATAGTTTTTATTAAGTACAAGCTTAAGGTCTTCAATAGTTAAAGGTTTTGCAATTATCTTCTTCTCTTTGTCCAGTAGAAACATTGTCGGCGTAGCATAAATATAGTATGCCTCTGCGACTTCACTATCCCATCCTTTTAAGTCAGAAACATTGAGCCAATTTAGGCTGTTATCCTTAATAAAATTTATCCATTCAAATCTGTTTGTATCTAAGGATATTGCTAAAACTTCAAACGTCTTCCCATCTTTGTATATATTTTTAATCTTAGGTATAATCGATTGGCAATGCGGACACCAACTTGCATAAAAAAGAATTAGAACTTTATCAGAATTTATTTCACTGAGATCAATTCTTTTACCAGAAGTATCCGGAAGAATAATATTAGGAACGAGTTCACCTACCTTCAACAGTTTTGCTTGGTTAACTCTCCTTTGAACAGAACTTCCGGTTTCTTCATTACAAAGATCGTCTGCCATAACATAATTTGTGATTATATAATCAATAATGTTGTCAAACCCAAACTTAGTAAAACCATCAATCAGATATTCTGTAATGTGCTGATAAACTAACTCGTTCACTCTTGCTTTTGTTAGAAGTGTATCTACGGCTTTCATAAACTCCTTTTCTAAAAGAGTTTTCGGCAGTTGAGGATTACGATAATAAGTTAGATATTCAATACTCTTACTTGTAAATAAATCAGAATAGACCATTTCGCTATCATCAAAATCTACATTATCTAATGCATGATTTTTAAGATAATCAAGCTGTTCATTAATAGATAATGTACCATAAATTACTGGAAGCTGTGCAGATTT
>JAADIB010000090.1 GCA_013151565.1 Chlorobiota bacterium | reverse complement strand
TCCGGATGGATGCAAAGTCCTGGATCAAAGATCGTGAATGATTCAACCAAATGGGGTAAACTGGAATCTTATGTTAAGGATATTATAAAATCCTTTAAAGCTGATAACAGAATCCTTCTATGGGACTTGTACAACGAACCTGGCAATACTGGACAATTGAATAAAAGTCTACCTCTTCTTAAAGCTGTATTTCGGTTGACAAGAGAAGTCGGACCATCTCAGCCAGTTTCAGTATCCGTATGGAATTACAGCACAAAGTTTGATTCTCTCAACAACTTTTCCCTTAATAATTCGGATGTCATAACGTTTCATCAATACTCAAAACTTGATGATGTTAAGAAAGTTGTAAAGGATTTGAGAAAGTATAATCGTCCGTTGATGTGTACTGAATATATGGCTCGGACAAACAACAGCAAGTTTGCAACTCATTTGCCGTATTTCAAAAAAGAAAATATTAGCGCTATCAACTGGGGATTAGTTAGCGGCAAGACTCAAACAATTTATCCATGGGGCTCTAAGCAAGGTTCACCGGAACCGGAAGTTTGGTTTCATGATATATTTAGGAGTGACGGGACACCGTTTGATAAAAGGGAAGTTAAGTTGATAAAAGAAGTAACAGGGAAAAGATGATTTTGAAAAATTGGATAAAGAAAAATATTATTGGGTTAATATTCGTTGGTATAATAATTCTTTCTGGTTGTTCAAAAGAGCAGAATGATCTCACACAATTTGTAAATCCATTTATAGGAACGGGCGGCGGCGGTCATACCTATCCCGGAGCAAACTTACCGTTCGGGATGGTGCAGCTAAGTCCTGATACTCGTACAAAAGGACAAGAGTCATGCGGCGGTTACTATTATCCCGATTCGACAATACTGGGGTTTTCACATACCCATCTTAACGGTGTAGGTGAACCGGAATTTCGTGATATATTATTTATGCCTACAGTTGGGGTAGTAAATATTAAATCCGGACGTGAGGATGCTCCTGCTTCGGGATACCGTTCGCGTTACAGTCATAATAGTGAAATCGCTCATCCTGGATATTATTCTGTTATGCTTGACGATTACAACATCAAAGCGGAACTAACTGCAACGGAAAGATGCGGATTCCATAAATATACATTTCCCAAATCGGACAGCGCTCACATAATTATTGATCTTGCACATCCGGATGGGGCGATGAACTTGATCATTAAAAAGGTCAGTGATGACGAAATTGAAGGACTACGCCGCTCGCACGGTTGGGCATTTGATCAATATGTTTATTTCGTTGCAAAGTTTTCCAAACCTTTCTCAAATTTTGAAATAGCGATCGACGATACGCTAACACAAAACATTTTTGAAGCTGAAGGGAAAAATATAAAAGCTGTGGTCAGTTTCATCACAGACCAGTATGAACCTATATTCGTTAAAGTTGGTATTTCCGCTGTTAGTGTTGAAGGAGCTAGGAAAAATCTGGAAGCCGAAATTAAGGATTGGGATTTCGAAAAAGTAAAGGAGCATGCAAAAGAAAAATGGAATAAAGAACTTAACAAAATTGAAATTGAGGGCGGAACGAATGAACAGCGAACTGTCTTTTACACTTCAATGTATCACCTCTCCTTAAGTCCAATTCTTTTTATGGATGTTGATAGTAAGTACCGTGGTATTGATCATAAAATTCATACGGCAAAAGGGTTTACAAATTATTCGGTTTTCTCTTTGTGGGATACTTTCCGTGGCGTGCATCCGTTGTTCACAATAATTGATCAAGCAAGAACTAATGATTTCATCCGCTCACTTCTTGCAAAATATGATGACGGCGGCAGACTTCCAATGTGGCCGCTAGCAGGTAACTATACCGATGATATGCTCGGTTACCATGCAGTATCTGTAATCACAGACGCTTATATAAAAGGAATTCGAGACTATGATATTGAAAAAGCATATAAAGCAATGAAAGAGATCTCACAAATGGACAGGCTCGGATTAAAGTACTACAAAAAAATTGGCTATCTTCCTTACGATAGACAAGGGGAATCGGTTTCAAAGACTTTGGAGTATTCCTATGATGACTGGTGTATTTCCCAAATGGCTAAAGCCCTTGATAATAAAGACGATTATACACTTTATAATGTCCGCTCACACTTCTACAAAAATGTATTTGATACAACAATAAAATTTATGCGGGGAAAAAGCTATAATAGGAAATGGCTGTCCCCGTTTGATCCTTTGAAAAATTCTGCTTACTCCGAGGGGAATGCATATCAATATATGTTCGTTCCGCATGATGCTGAAGGTTTAATAGAATTAGTCGGTGGGGATGAGGAATTTACAAAATGGCTGGATGTTCTTTTTACTTACAAAACCGATAAAAACCAGCAGGGCATAATTGGTCAATACTGGCACGGTAATGAGCCGGGACATCATCTGCCGTATTTGTATAACTATGTAGGCAAGCCGTGGAAGACTCAAGAAATTGTGCATAAAATATTAACTGAACTTTATTCTGATAAACCGGATGGTATTGCCGGGAATGAGGATTGCGGACAAATGTCTGCTTGGTATATTTTGAGTTCTATGGGATTCTATTCCGTATCTCCCGGTCAGGACATTTATGTTATTGGAAGTCCGCTTTTTAGCAAAGCTGTGATCAACTTGGAGAATGGAAAAGAATTCACAATTAAAGCCGAAAATCTTTCACCGCAGAATTATTATATACAATCTGTATCGCTTAACGGGAAAACTTATTCTAAATCCTACATAAGTCATAGTGATATTATTAATGGCGGAGATCTTGTTTTTGAAATGAGCGATAAGCCCAATAAAGAATGGGGAAAGAGTAAAGAGAACAGACCGCCTTCGGAAAATGGTCCGTCAGTTGTAGCACTTCCTTATATAAAAGGTGGAAAAACTTTGTTTGCAAATTCAACAAAAATCAAATTAGCGTGCGATACAAAGAATTCTGAAATTCATTACACACTTGATGGTTCTGAACCGACAATAAAATCAAAACTCTATTCATCATCGATTAGAATTAACAAGACTACTACTATAAAGTTTGAAGCTTATAATAAAGAGAATCTACCAAGCGGAGTTGTTGAAATTCAACTGACTAAAGCTGAATACAACAAACCGGTAAAAAACATTAGAGTTGTTCCCGGTTTGAATTATGATTATTTTAAAAAGTTTTTTGTAACTACTGCCGATCTTGATATTGTAAAACCTGTTTCATACGGCGTTACAAAAACATTTAATATTGACAATGCAGAAAGTGATGAATATTTTGGATTCAGATTTTACGGATATATTCGCGTGCCTTTCGATGGGATCTACACATTTTATTTGGAGTCCAACGATGGAAGCCGTTTATACATTGACGGAGCAGAACTTATTGAGAACGATGCTAATCACGGTAGGATAACAGAACCGGGTTCTGTTGGATTAAAAACGGGACTTCATAAAATTGACTTAAAATACATACAATGCGGCGGAGGAAAAGCATTGAAAGTCAGTTGGAAAGGTCCGACTATTAATAGACGAGAAATTAAAACGAACGAACTTTTTAGAAAAAAGAATAATTAAATTATCGAACTTATAAAAATCTTATGGAGTAATTATGGAAAGACCGGAAAGTAAAGGGAATAATCTTAAAATAGCTTTTGCACTTATGACCTCTTTATTCTTTATGTGGGGAGCAATTGTATCGCTTAACGATATTCTAATACCTCACTTTAAAGTATTGTTCCAGATGAATTATACTGAAACAATGTTAATTCAGTTCAGTTTTTTTGGAGCATATTTTTTAATGTCGATCCCGGCAAGTATTGTTATTGGCAAAATCGGTTACAAAAATGGAATAGTTGCCGGTTTGGTTATTGTGGGGCTTGGGTGTCTTATCTTTTTACCTGCATCGTGGCTGATCTCATATCCACTTTTCTTGTTCGGTCTTTTTACAATGGCTACGGGAAATGTATTTTTACAAGTAGTAGCTAATCCTTACGTTACTATTTTAGGAGCGCCGGAAACAGCTTCCAGCCGACTTAACTTAGCGCAGGGTGTAAACTCATTGGCAACAACATTGGCTCCGCTGATCGGAGCATATCTAATTTTGGGCGATTATAATTCTTCTGCTGAAGAAGCGGCTGCGGTACAGTTGCCTTATATTGGTTTAGCGCTTTTCGCATTTCTCGTAGCAACCGTTTTTGCTTTTGTGAAATTACCTACTGTTATAAAAGAGCACGGAAGTAAAGTTAAAGGAAATGTTCTCAAGTTTAGACAATTGCGACTTGGTGTTATCGCTTTAACATTGTATGTTGGAGCCGAAGTAGCAATTGGAAGTTTTATAGTTAATTTTTTAGAAGAACCTTACATCGCCGGGTTTGATCAGAAAACTGCAGCAGGATATATTCCATTGTATTGGGGTGGACTTATGATTGGTAGATTTGCCGGTTCGGCAATTCTGCAAAGGGTCAGCGCTCAAAAGGTTTTACTGATCGCATCTCTTGCATCTTTTTTTCTTGTTGGAGTAACAATTGTTTCAACAGGGTTCATTTCAATGTGGGCTATGCTTGGTGTGGGACTATTCAATTCAATAATGTGGTCTAATATATTTGCAATGTCAATTGATGGCTTAGGCAAATATACAACTAAGGCTTCAGGTATACTTGTAATGGCTCCGGTCGGCGGTGCAATATTCCCATTATTACAAGGTGTGCTTGCTGATATGCCTGCTGTAGGTATTCATCTGTCTTATATTCTTCCGCTGCTTTGTTACTTGTTCATTTTCTATTATGCGGTGAATGGATATAAATCGCGACCGGGTGAACTTGAAATGGTTGAAGGTTAAAAAAAATATCGAAAAATAATAATGGGGGAAACCCCATTATTATAATAATTCATTAATCAAGGTCATTATTCATTCAACTTCGGCGACCAATATTTCTACACCCGCCTCTTTATATTTTTCAACAATTTCTTCACTAACAGCATCATCCGTGATCAGATAATCTATTGTTGAAATCGGTGCCATCTTAAATAAAGAATTTTGCTCAATTTTAGATGAATCGCAAAGAAGATAAACTTTATCAGCGACATTAATCATTGATTTTATTCTAGTTACTTCGTTAACATCTTGAACAGTAATTCCTGATTGTATTGAAACGCCGTCAGTACCGATAAATGCTTTTTTTGCGTGGTAATGAGAAATGTGTTCAGATGCAATTGGTCCGTATGTGGCTCTCCTGTCCGGGAATACTTCACCGCCGATCAGAAATACTTTTATAGCCGGAGACTTTATAAGCTCCGATGCAACTGGTAATGAACTTGTAATCACTTTCAGATCATTTCTTTTTTGAATAAAATCACACAACCTAAAAATAGTAGTTCCACTATCCATTAAAATAGCGTCATTGTCATGAATAAACTGTGAAGCATACTTAGCAATGGCAATTTTCTTCTTAGTACTATGATCTATTCTTTTTGAAAAACTGAATAAATTTGAAACGGATTCCTCTTTAACAGCCCCACCGTGTGTTCTTACTAAATAACCTAACTTAGCCAACTTCTCTAAATCTCTACGAGCAGTAATTGCTGATACGCTGCATTTGCTCTCAATATCAGATACATCAATATATCCATTCTCATCTAGAAACTGGAGAATTAGTCTCTCTCTTTCTTGTTTTCTCATTAAAATTCCTAAAACAATCAGAAGTAATCATTGTAACACAAATATATAAAACTTTATTTGAAATACAAGTGATAAACAATAATTAAACATCAAAACAAAAATTGTGTTTATAGAAAAATAGCTAAAAGAATTAAAATAATGATTAGCTATTGATATTTATTAAAAAAATATATATTTATACAAAAGTGATTGTTTCTGATTGTACATATATTATAACAATCATAAATAACCATTTAGACCATAGAATATATAATTAAATCTAAATATTAAAAAGAGAATTCTTTATGAGAAAGTACTTAAATATGTTAGGATTTTTTGTTGTAATAATGATCATTATTTCTACACAACAAAATGTAATTTACGCTCAGGAAAGTTTTAATTATATGCCAAGCAAAATCGGCTGGCATAATGCACAATATGATGATCAAAAACCTCCGCATCTTGTTCCATGGACAACTTGGGATGATGCTCTTGAACGTGAGATGGATTGGTATTTAAATGCACCAATTAATGAGCATGGTTATCCTGCTTTTGTTCATATAACTTTTATGGATGAGAATTATCAATCTTATCGTCCGGATTTTATACCGGCTACTCAAAATGGAATGGGAATAATTTCATATATCAAATATTGGAAATATAAAGGGGAATCAAATCCCAAAGTATTAGAATTTGCAAAAAAGATGGGCGACTATCTTGTTAAAGAAGCAAACACGCGGAATGAAGGAGTATACCCGCTTTTCACTCGTTCAACAGGATATTACAACGAGTTTCCTTTAACGAAAAGCTCGCAGAATGATGCAAAGTATGGCAACGATGTAATAGAACCTGACAAAGGCGGTATTGCCGGATATGCTTTGCTTGAACTTTACAAAGTAACAAAAGATAAAAGATATTACGATCAAGCAATTCATAATGCTGAGATTCTTGCAAAAAATATGCGGGAAGGAGATGCAAAACATTCGCCATGGCCTTTCCGTGTGGATGCAGTTACCGGTGAACATTATGGTGAAGTGAGTAGTAATATGGTTTATATATTACGGCTGTTCGATAGTTTAATCGAAATGGGAAAATCTCAATTTGAAAAACCGCGTGCAGATTTATGGAATTGGATTGTTATATTCCAATTCAATTCTCCCGATACAAGAGAAGAATCGCTTTGGGGACAATTTTTTGAGGATCAAGTTGGTGAAAATAATCGTAATACTTGGGCTCCAATGAATATGGCTCGCTACCTTCTTGAGAAGAAAGAAAAATTAGATCCCAGTTGGGAAGAGCATGCCAAATTATGTATTGATTTTGCAGTTAATCATTTTGGAATTGAACGACCAGGCGGAGTTACTATTGTTGGTGAGCAAGACGCAGATAAACGTGCATGGGGTGGCGTTAATTCAACATACGGTAGTGTGATGGCTCTATTCTATAAAGCAACAGGAAATACAGAATACAGAGATATAGCGTTTAGAAACTTATCATGGATGACATATTTTATCCGTGAAGATGGCATTGTCTGCGATCAAACCGGCGAATGGGACTGGCTGCGTGAAGGCGGCTGGCAGGAAGATTGTCATACGGATGTGATTCATAATTTTGTCGATGCATTGAACGCTGTACCGGAGTGGGCAACTGCAAAGGTTCCGGATGCATCAATTGAACAAAAAGTAAAAGATTATTTTCCCAAACCTAAAAATGGAAATACGTATGTTGTTGCCCATCGCGGTGCGCATGTTGGAATACCGGAGAATACTCTTGCAGCTTATAAAAAGGCTATAGAATTGGGATGTGATTTTGTAGAAATAGATATAAGGAAAACCAAAGACGGAAGATTTGTCAGTGTTCATAATTCTACTGTTGACGCCTATACTGAAGGCAGAGTTAAGGGTAAAGTAGGAGATTTTACACTTGCAGAGTTGAAGAAATTGAATATTGGTAAACGTGTTGGTCCAGAGTGGGAAAATGAACGAATACCTACATTCGAAGAAATATTACAATTATGCAGAGGGCAAATTGGAATATACTTGGATTTAAAAGAACCATATGTAGCAGAGTTGATCCCAATTATTAAACGTTATAATATGGAACGAAATGTTATCTGGTATATCCCCGCTTCGTATATGAATGTAATCAAAGAGGTAAAAGAAAATTGTTATAAATGTGTTCCAATGCCCGATCCTGGTCCAAAAGAAAATATTGGAAAAGTAGTTAAAGAAGTTAATCCAAGAGTTATTGCGACCGATATGGGTGAACTAAGTGAAGAATACATGAATATCGCTAAAAAATATGGAATAAAAGTGATTGTTGATGAAGATAAAGGAACAGAAGAAGAATGGGATAAAATATTGAATTGGGGAACTGATGGAATTCAAACAAATCATCCTGAAGAGTTAATTAATTATTTAATAATTAAAAACAGATAGTACGTAGAACTGTTTTTAAGAAATGGTGTTTTTAATATAATCATCGATTCAGAGTGAAAAATAAGATAGTAAAAAGCAACATTTTATGGATGTAATAAAAGATATCTTTCCAGTTATATTTTTGCAAATCATGTAAAACAGATTACTAATCTGTTTTACAATTAATTAGGTCCTGAATTACTGAATACATTGATATAAATAGAAATTATGTTAGGAAAAAAATGAAATGAAAGACCCGATTAAAATATATGATGCCCGCTGGGAAATTGATGAATTTAATGATTCAGAAGTTAAGAGACTTATTGAAGCTACATTAGGTTATGCTCAGTTGTTAGGCGTTGATACAATAAATATAACGAGGGATGCTAGATTAGGGTGTGCGCGTGTAATGGAAATTGCAATTAACACAGCGGTTGATGCAGGCTTTAGAGTTTATGCATGTTTTGATTCGATCAGTACACCGCAAAGTTATTTCTCAACTATGCTTACCACTTTGGAACATCCAAATACAATGGGTCTTACAGTTACTGCATCCCACAATCCTCAGCAGTACGTTGGTATAAAGTTTACAGTTCCAACTGTTCAAGCGATTGGCTATGATTGCGGACCATTGGATGGACTTAAAAAAATCAAGGAAATTTATCACTCTGATTTTAAATTGGAAAAAAAAGACGGTGGAGAACTTCAGATCATTACTAATCCAACTGATGAATATATTAAATACACCATGGATATCGCGAAAGTTTCCGATAGGAGTTTAGAAGGATTGACTGTTGTGCTCGATACCTTCAATGGTTCTGCCGGTCCAGAGTTGATGCGGGCATTAACACAAGTCGGGGTTAAGGTTATCCCTTTACGAATTGTTCCGAACGGATATTTCCCGACCGGTTCGCCAAATCCCACGAGTCAAAACAAAATGGATGAAGCGGTTAAAATTGCTCAAGAGAAGAATGCTGATGTTATTATTGGTATAGATGGTGACGGCGATAGAATTGTCTTCGGAGATAAACACGGGTTATTCAATGCAGGTTTTATGATGATCCCAATATTAAAAACATTACTAGCAGCAGAAGGAGAGACTTCAACAGTAAAAGTATTATACGATCCGAAAGTGAATCCGTTAGCTCTTAAAAAATGGGGTGAGTTGAATGTGGAACCAGTTCTGTTCCGCAATGGGCACTCACAAATTAAAGGGCATATGGATAAGATTGATGCGCTAGCCGGAGCAGAGGAATCCGGGCACTTCTATCATAATCTTACACTTGAAAATATTTCTGTTAAGGGTGAAAACTCGCTTCTTACAATTCTTCTTTTCCTTGATTCAATAAAGAAGCAGAAGAATATTCTAACGGAATTAAGAGAAATGCAAAATGAGGTGTTCACAAGCGGAGAGTTCAATTACGAATTTCCGAATGATGAAATTAGAGACAGTGCACTCGCAGCTTTGATCAAACACTTTAAGAACGATGATACAGAAATAACTTCAGAATCTGTAGATGGAATCGATCTGGAAGGAAACGTTATTTATAAGGGAGTTAAAATCAATAAAGAAGGTATAACGCTAAGTGATAATTGGTATTCGGGGTATATAAGAAATGCGACAAACGAAAAAGGTGTTGTACGAAGTTATATATCAACACCGAATAAAGAAGATGGTGAAAAAATCGTTACGGCAGTAAGAGATATTCTAGAGAATCAATTTAAGGGTAAAGTCATTGAATAATGATTTAAATAAAATTGGAACAATGGTGATATAAAAATGGGAATGAATTCCGGATTAACCAAAGAACAAAATTCATGGCGTTGGAAAGTCATAATATCAACATACTTCGGCTATGCCGGGTACTATCTTACTCGGAAAGTTTTTACAATAAGTAAAACATCTTTATCGGAAACTTTTGGTGTCGGGTTAGACAGCATTGCGCACATTTGGACGATCTATCTCATAGCATACATGCTGGGTATGTTCATCAACAGTTTTATCGGACGAAAGTGGGGACCACGCATTCTGCTTCTCGGCGGGTTAGGTATATCGATCATAATTAATATCATTTTTGGTTTTACAAATTCATATTCAACATTCATGGTATTCATGTTCTTTAACGGGCTAGTTCAAGCAAGCGGTTGGCCTGGAACTGTTGGCGGTATTGCACAGTGGCTTCGTAAAAAAGAGCGCGGAACAATAATGGGTTTCTGGTCAACAAACTATCTCGTTGGTAATATCATGGTCAAAATGTTGGGCGGATATTTGCTCGCAATGTGGGGTTGGCAATATGCATTCTGGGGCGCTACATTAGTTGCTTTTGGAATTTGGTGGCTCATTTATTTTTGGCAGAAGACAAAACCGGAAGATGTTGGTCTCGAGCCTATTATTACGCCGGAAGATGCAGACGTACGTGAAGTTAAAGCGTCGGATGAAGATCATATTACTTTTAAAAAATATACAAAACTTTTGCTTAACCCTATAATACCATTGATGGGACTCAGTTATTTTGCCATAAAGTTTTTACGTTATGCGCTTGATTCATGGCTGCCGACATTTCTTAATCTTCAAGGAATGGATAAAGCTTCAGCAGCTTATTATTCATCAATATTTGATATAGCGGGATTCGGGGGGGTTGTTATAGCCGGTTTTGCATTAGATAGATTTTTCAAAGGACGTTGGGAGCAGATCGTACTGCTTATGTCTTTAGGTTTAGTTGTCGGTTATCTAGTAGTTATAAATTATGGGCATGATCCTGTTTTACTTGCCTTCAGTTTCGGACTTGTAGGGTTTATGCTTTACGGTCCGGATACGCTACTTTGCGGTGCGGCGGCAGTACAGGTTGCCGGAGAAAAAAATGCGGTTGCTGTTGCAGCGCTTGTAAATGGAATTGGAAGTATCGGTCCAATAATTCAAGAGGAAGTTATTGGGTGGCTGATGGGAGGTAAATCAGTGGAAGCTGGTATGCAGAATACAAATTACTTAGCATTAGCTATGAGCGTGCTTCTTGTGATATCAGCGCTTATAATAAATTGGAATCTTAGAAGAAAAATAAAAAAGGTGGATAAATGAAAAAGAAATTATTAGTAACAGGATTTGGCGGTTTTGTTGCGGGGAGTGTAATTGCTCATGCAAAAGATGATTGGGAAGTTCATGCAGTTGATAGAATTGACATTCCGGAGAAGCAAAATGGTATAAATTATTACAGTTTAGATTTGCTCGATAATGAGAAACTCACAAAATTATTTAAGGAGATAAATCCCGATGCTGTTATCCATACAGCGGCTTTAGCTGATATAGATTTTTGTCAAAATAATCAAGAGATTGCTGAGAAAGTTAATGTTGGAGTTACAAAAGCGATAGCGGACCTTTGTGGTCAGAGTGGAGCCAAAATGATCGTATGTTCTACCGATACTGTTTTTGATGGTAAGAAAGGAATGTACACTGAAGAAGATAGTCCTAATCCTATAAATTTTTATGCAGAGACAAAAGTTAAAGCCGAGGAAATTGTTGGAGCGCTTGATAATAGTGTTGTTACACGGTTATCTTTAGTAATGGGTTTGCCGGTAATGGGGAGTGGAAATTCATTTTTAGCAAAAACGATAACAAAATTAAAATTAGGTGAAAGTGTGAAATTCCCGGCTAATGAAATTAGAACTCCGGTTGACGTTATAACATTAGGAAGTTCACTTGTAGAATTAGCGGAAAATGATTTTACCGGTATTATACACCTTTCAAGTAATACAAGAATTAACAGGTTTGAAATGGCTCAACAGATTGCAGAGAAATTAGGATACTCGAAAGATCTTATAATTGCTTCGGATTCCAATGCTATGGAAGGAAGGGCGCCGCGTCCGAATGATGCATCTTTAGATAACAGTCTGGCTAAAAAAGAATTAAACACTCCGATGCGTACACTCATGGAAGGCTTGGAGTTAACTATGAACTTTAAATTGGAGAAATAGAAATGGAAATTAAATATGATCTGCAGATAAAATTTGGTTCTCAATAC
>JAADIB010000006.1 GCA_013151565.1 Chlorobiota bacterium | reverse complement strand
TTTTAAACTTGTACTCAGCAGGAATTTCAACACCTGGCTGTATCTCGTATGTTGATTTCAATATTCCGGTATCTCCGGTAATTGTATACGGGATTTTCTCTTCTGTACCATCAGCAGAACTCTTCAGCGTCAGAGTACCATTAGCAGTAGTCCAAGTTCCGGTTTCTATTTTAGGAGTCGCAGTAGTATCGGTTGTAGTCATTGAGTAGTTACCGTCCGCCTTGAATTCTGCTACAACAGAGATGCCGAGCTGTTCAGCGGTTACGGTTATATTCATACTGGGGATAAAAGCTTCCACAAGCTGCCATTTCCCAATGAGATTCTGATCTTTGTCAGAAGCAGGAGAAGTTGGGTTTCCGCTATCACTTTTACAGTTGGTCATTAAAAGTGTTAGTATAACAATAATAGATAGTGTAACAATTTTTTTTAATAGTTTATCCATAAATCCCTCCTATTAATTGTTTGTGTTTGTATTATTTAGATCAATCATTAGATCATTATCTTTAGGTAGTAAATCTAACCAAATCAAACTTAATCCGGCAGCAATTTTTTGTATGGTCGGATCGCTGTTACCAATTAATTGCTGAATTTTATTTTGAGTTTCTTGCGATGGATTTTCATCACCGGCATAATGAGCAATAATTGCATCAGTCATAATAGGCGCAACAAGGTCTGCATTAGTTTCCGATAATGAATAATCATTCATGAGAAATGTTTTTATCAACTCCGGCATACCGAATGTGAGAAAATTTTTCGCATATTCCTGAAAAGTTAAGCCGCCGGTGTCGTAATCAATTTCATTAATGAAATCACTGGTTATCTTAAGGTAATTGTTAGATGTCAATTCAATTATCCTAAAAGGAACAGGCCAAGTAACGGATGAACCGGTTTCAATGTCAAAGATAAAATCAGAACCGCTTTGAAATTTAACAATATCCTGTGCGTGAAAATGTCCGGTGAACATAACTTTTAATCCAAGCGAAGCGAACTCATATCTTATTCTTGTGAAATCTTCAACAACGTATGGTGCAAAGAACTCGCTTTCTTTAGCAAAGTGTTCGGTTAATCCGTGATGCATCATTCCAAGTAAAGTTTTGTTCTTCGAGATACCTTCTTGTATTTTAGATTTTATCCATTCATATGTTTCCGGTTTGAATCTACCGCCAGTTTCCGGATAACCGTTTGCCAGATTATTATCATACCGGCAGGCGTCCATTCCAATTATCCAAATATCATCGGAAGGCTGCGCTACATAACTCAATGAGTTCGGATCTCGATAGAGCGCTTCTTTATACCCGTAGTCAGCATAAATTTCTGAAAACTGGGCTGGAGAAATATTTTCTGTGGGTGTTGGTCCCGAATTGGTATAACTCATGGCATTGGGATTATTAATATCATGATTGCCCGGTACTACGTAGACTTTTGCGCCGGAGTTCTCCAATTCCTTCAAATGTTCAGCAAGTTTTTGATGACTCACACGTTCCCCGTCTTTCGTAAGGTCGCCGGAAATAAGGACTATATTAACATCTTCTTTATTGATCTCGTTTATTGTGGATTGAAGAATAGCTTTACTCTCGGCAAACATTTTTTTACTGTATCCGGTACCAGCAAGAAATTTCTCCGCATCTGTACCAAGAGAAGGATCAAAATAATGAGGATCTGAAAAGACAGCAATTTTTGCTACTGTTACTCCTGTATCACCCGGTTCAACAACTGAATTGTTTTCCGAGCATGAAGACAATACCAGCAGATAAAGAATTAAAATCTTAAAAATAATTTTACTGTTGAGTAATTTAATAATGCTGTTTCCCATTTAATATATTGCACAAGTTTACATCAAGATATATAACATGTTAATTATTTTTGAAGTAAAATTCCACACAATAATTCAGTATTCAATGGGGTGTAAGTGTAAGATCAACTATCACTATAAATTATAATTGATCACCCAGCTGTTCTATTATTATTGAAAATTCTGGTATTATTTCAATAAAATCAATTTTTCAACACCGGTAAAACGACTATTGCTCTCGACAGAAACTGCACTCATTCTTAAAAAATAAATTCCGGATGGAAAATTTGAAGCGTTCCAATTTAATTCATAGTTTCCTGCAGAACTTATTCCGCTGAACAACTTATCCACTTCTGCACCAAGTATGTTATAAATCAATATTGATACTTCACTTTCGCGGGGAATGCTATATTGAATATTTGTACTCGGGTTAAAAGGATTGGGGTAATTTTGTGAAAGTGAAAATTCCAAAGGCAGTTCATTATTCTTGTTTTTAACCGATGTTATTTCGCTTAGAGGTCGTCTCCATACAGACCAGCCGTCTGGACCGCCGGCAAAAATATCTGAAGTTCCAAGCGCTAATGCGCTAACATATGGATACTCCGGGAAACCCTGATTAATCTCAGACCATGTAACTCCTAAGTCAGTAGAGATTAAAACGCCACCACCTTCACCAGAAACAAGGCTGGCAAAAAGATTATCCTTATATGCCACAAGTTCACTAACAAAGGAATTTTCCATACCTGCATTGGCTGCAATCCAGTTGCTACCTCCATCATCTGAATAATATACTCCGTAATTGGTACCAGCAAAGATCCTGTTTGAAATACTTGCAAAACTTCTTACATGATTTCCATTTGATGGTAATCCATTATTACTTAACGACCAATTAATATTGTTTAACGCGCTCTTATACAGATGATCAGTATATGTCCCAGCTAAAATTGTTCCTCCTATAATACCTAATGTTCGAACATCCGTATCTGAAAGTCCCGTATTTGCTTCGTTCCAGTTTGCCCCGTTGTCTGTGGAAAAGTAAACTCCCTTTTTTGTTCCTAAAAATATTTTATTCCCGTCAACTGCAAGAGTCTGAATATAAGGACTATTAGGCAATCCGTTTCCCCCGCCAGACCAACTGGTGCCATTGTCTGTCGAAACATAAGCTCCAAAGTATTTGATTGCAGCATAAAATTTTGTTCCATCACATATTATTCTTGGGACTTCTAACCCGCTACTGGGCAGTCCATTAGAAGACTCATTCCAAGTAGAGCCATTATCGGTAGAAACATATATTCCACCGATCTGCGATCCAACTACAACTATGTTACCGCAGACAGCAATGGATTCCACCGAACCTTGCGGCGGATAATCTGTTTTAACCCATTGAGCATTAACTTGGCTGAACATAAAAACGCCAACCAATATTAACAAGTAAAGGGTATAGCTTTTATCATTCATAAAACCTCCTGAAAATATATCTATAAAATTAATTGTAAACTGCTCAATACTACAAAGTATGAAAATGAATACTATTTGTTTATAGGATATAAAACTTATAGTAAAATATCGAACAAATAAGATAGATAATTTTCTCAAATAATTTCTTTAGAGAATGTAAAGGCAAGTTTCTAATTAGCAAGCAATATTAGTAGCTTGCCTAAAAATTTTATTCAGCACCATTAATTATTCTATTATTATCATTTTTTTAATGTCAGCGAAATTTCCCGCATCTAATTTATAAATGTAAACCCCACTTGGAAGATCCTTAGCATAAAACTGAACACTGTATACACCGGCGGATTTCTCTTCGTTTACAAGTGTTGCAACTTCGCGTCCGAGAATGTCATAAACCACTAATCGTACGAACGGGGTAACTTGTCCCACATTTGCAGGATGCCCCGTTCCTACATTTGGTATCGAATATTTAATTGTTGTACTTGGATTAAACGGATTCGGATAGTTCTGTTCAAGCGAATAGGTCAACACATTTTTTTCAATATTCTCAACAGAAGTAGCTTCGGTAGTGGTTAAATTATCTATTATAACTTTCGATCCGACAGCATTTGAATCATTTTCAGCCCTATTGTAAAGGGAAAACTGAATGAACATTGAAGATGGATCTTTTTCTTCAAAATATTCAATTGGAACTTCAATTCTAGTCCAACCGATAGAAGAATTAGTAAGAATTGAATCAGCTGCACCAATTGACCACCCGGTTTCATCTAACATAATAATAGTTATTTCAAACTGAGCAGTTCCTTCCAAGGAAAGTCTGAAATAACCGCTCATTTTGCTGTATCTAGTTGAGACGGGGTGTCCGGATAAAAGTGTTTGAGTATCCTGCGCTTGAATGTATGCAGCATAAGGATAACCTAAGTAGCTCTTGATCTCTAATTGCACAGCAGAAGAACCGTCATAAGCGGATGGTGTTTGAATAACCGGAGTAATTAAGGTTGGTACATTTGCAGTCGCCCAATCAACTGGTTCACCTAAGTTCCAATTTTCAAAACTTGGATTTAAGATTTGTGAATAGGAAAAACCGCTTGTTATTAATACTGCGAAAAGTATAGAAATTATTAAAGTATTTCTTTTCATTTTTCACCTCCTAGAATTGTGAAGGGAAAATTTTTAAGATTATACAAACTAATAAAATATCAATTCTTCAAACTATTCTGAATATAAAACAATTTGACAGATATTACAAATGCAAAGCAGGTTTTTTCGAAAAGAAAGTCAATTGTTCATAAAATCGAGTTCTTAAAGACAAATACTGGAACTAAAGTTATCAAAGCGGGAATAGATGTTGACTAAACCCGCTTTTCTAATTTTTTAAGATCAATATTTTTGATTCTATTCTTAGTTAGAATCGTCTGATACTATTTTAATAAAATCAACTTTTTAATATCAGTAAAGTTCTTACTGTTTTTTAATGAGATCGCATTCATTCTTAAGAAATAGACCCCAGAAGAAAAGTCCGAAGCATTCCAATTAATTTCAAAATTTCCTGCAGTTTGTGTTCCCTTATACAATTCAGCCACTTTTGCTCCAATTGAGTTGAAGACGGTAAGCGATACATCACTCTCATTTGGGATGCTGTATCTAATTGTTGTACTCGGGTTGAACGGATTAGGATAGTTCTGATCTAATGCAAATGTTAAAGGAGTGTTTCCATTTGATTCTACACTAGTAGGTGTATCTAAAGTAAGATTATCAATCTTAACAGTAGAGCCAACAGAAGTAAGATCACCATCAAGAGTATCAAGAAGAGTGAAGTTAATCGTTAAATAACTTGGAGCTTTATCAGAATAATATTCAATATCGGCTTCAAACTGAGACCAGTTTGGCGAGGGATTAGCCAAGAGAAAAGTTCCAGTGCCTATTCCCTGATCAGTATCATCGTACATAACTATCGAAGTCCAAAAAACTGCGCCTCCTTTTAAGTCGGTTTTAATATATCCTTTGAATTTAGTGTATTTGATAGAAACCGGATGACCTGGGATAGAAGATGAATTATCATTTACAGTTCCTAGCATTGCAGGCCATGCTGTATTAGCAAAATTCATAATTTCCATCTGAGCTGCAGATGAACCTTGCTGTGCATCTGATGTCCGAGTTACATTAGTAACTACGGAAATAAAGGCGTTCCAATTAATTGGTCGTCCTCCATCCCAGTCTTCGAAACTAGCGTTTAGAATTTGTGAATAAGAACTAGATGTTAACAATACTGCAAAGAAAAGAATTAGAAGTAAAAAATCTATTTTTTTCATTTTATTCCTCCTAAGAATGTTTGTGAATATTCTTTTATGTCATGAAGTTAATAGGAAATAAAATCCGTTTATGAATATAAAACAAATAAGATAATATATCAAATTAAAAGCAATTAAAATATTTCCCTTTTTTGCCAGTGTACCGTGGTTTGACTGTGACTGCATAGGTAACTTTATCTATTCAAATTTGCTGCATCTGTTCAATTCGAGTGCTATTCTAATATTACAGTCAATCTCAATAATTGGTTTAGCTTAAAATTATGGTTATCTTTGTAGCTGAAAATATTAAGTTTAGTAAAATTTTGTTAAAATAAAACTAAAGCCTCACAGTAAAATGTGAGGTTTTTTTATTGTAGGAGATTAAATTGAAGCAGATAAGAAACGTAGCGATAATTGCGCATGTTGATCATGGTAAAACAACATTAGTTGATGAATTGTTAAAGCAGAGTAAAATATTCAGAACAAATCAGGTAGTGCAGGAAAGATTTTTAGATTCTAACGACCTTGAAAGAGAAAGAGGAATAACAATTCTTTCCAAGAATATCAGCATACCTTATGATGGATATAAAATTAACCTGATCGATACTCCAGGTCACTCAGATTTTGGCGGAGAAGTAGAACGAGTATTAAAAATGGCGGATGGAGTTCTTCTTTTAGTTGATTCTTTTGAGGGACCGATGCCTCAGACAAGATTTGTTTTGGAGAAAGCTCTTTCCCTTAAATTAAAACCGATTGTTGTAATAAATAAAATTGATAGACCTGATAATAGACCAGATGAGGTATTAGATGAAATATATGATCTTTTTATTGATCTTGATGCTGATGAAGAACAACTGGACTTTCAATATCTTTATGCAAGCGGAAGAAACGGCTGGGCAGTTAGGAACCTCAACGATAAGCAGGAAAACCTGATCCCGCTATTAGAAAAGATAGTTGAAAGTATTCCTCAACCTGAATTTATTGAAGGTGAATGTCAAATGCAGATCACTTCGCTTGATTATAGTGAATATGTTGGTAGAATTGGAATCGGTAGAGTTTTCAGAGGAACACTTCGTAAGTCAGATACGTTAAGTATAATTAAGAGAGACGGTTCAATTAAAAAGATTTCAATCAGACAGCTTTTTGTGTTTGAAGGTCTAGGAAGAATTGAAGTTACTGAAGTTGAAGCCGGCGATATTTGTGCAATTGTCGGGATTGAGGATATTGATATTGGCGATACGATTGCCGGCGGAGAGAATCCTGAGCCGTTACCAATAATTGCAATTGATGAACCTACGATCAGTTTAAACTTTACTGTAAATACATCACCATTCTTTGGTAAAGAGGGTAAGTATGTCACATCACGTCACTTACGTGATCGACTTTATAAAGAGCTTGAGCAGAATGTTGCATTGCATGTAGAAGATACCGGTTCACCGGATACTTATAAAGTATCAGGACGAGGAATTCTGCATTTATCCATCCTAATGGAAAATATGCGAAGGGAAGGATATGAATTTGCAGTTGGTGCGCCAAAAGTTATATATAAAGAGATCAAAGGAAAAAAAGCAGAACCGATTGAGATACTTACTGTTGATGTGCCGAATGATCTTTCCGGTAAAGTGATCGAATTGGTCGGACAGAAAAAAGGAGAGCTGGTAAAAATGGAAGCAAAAGGCTCGCTCACTAAATTGGAGTTTCATATTCCTGCACGCGGATTGATGGGATTGAGAAATAAAATCCTAACGGTTACTTCGGGCGAAGGAATTATGCATCACCGTTTTTATCAATATGAATATTTCAAGGGTTCAATCACACAAAGACAGTCTGGTGTTCTGATCTCTATGCATGAAGGAACAGCTACCGCTTATGCTATCGATTCTCTGCAAGACCGGGGAAAATTTTTCATTGAGCCTGGTGATGTCATTTATCAAGGACAAATTGTCGGAGAAAACAATAAAGAAGTCGATATTGAGGTTCATGTTCAGCGAGGGAAAAAATTAACGAATATGAGAGCAGCAGGCGCAGATAAAGCGGCTAAAATTGCACCCGCAGTCAAATTTACATTGGAAGAATCCTTGGAGTATATAAAAGAAGATGAGTTAATTGAAATCACTCCGAAGTCCATCAGAATGAGAAAATTATATTTAGATCCTCACGCAAGAAAAAAATATAACTTGCAATTAAAGCAATAATTTCTTAAGAATATAATTGAATATTCTTCTCTTTTTTTATGGCAGTTTTAATATTCAGTAGTTGAAACATTTACGTGAACTAGCGAAAAATAATCAATCAATAATTATGAGGGATTAAGCTATGACAGAACTACATGAATTTGAATGCCCAAGGAATTTGTACGAAAAGTTGATCCGAGATAATCAAAGGCTGGCAAAAGAAATGAACGGGGACAACCTTTTTACTTTGATTACAACAACAGCAAGTTTGCAGCCATGGATCAAAAATTCACCTTTAAGTTCTTCGGAAACAATGAACAGAATGATGAGAAAAATTGTTCGTCATCCTTATTTTAAGTTGTGTAAAGATATCTCTGAAGCAAAAAAAGTTTTTAAACTTGAGGTTTCTGATAACGATTCCTCAACTATGCTGGTTGAGGATGAAAAATTTGATGTTCATGATTTCCGTTCGGAGATAGTTGGGTTATTCAATGCTTTCTTCAAAGCGAAATAAGGTTTAAAAAATACCCCTCAGATTTGAGGGGTATTCACAAGACTATCTCATCTTGTCGGTCAGTTCATGTTAACTGGGTTACCAGTTAAGGTTTTTTACCAGCTAAAACTGACATCGCAAAGTTACAAAATATTTTCCTCGAAGGAAATAACCTTGCATATGAATAAAAATTAAAACCATTTTTTCAGAAAAGCGTTCCTAATTAGTTTGGTAAAAGAGAATAAATTTTTCAGAAACTACTTTTTATTCCCGCAGAACACATAATTATACAATTATAAAGTAATTTTTAATTTTATACCTTTCCCGATGGAACTTTCTTTTTACCTCCTCGTCTATTAAGGTGAATTCAATAAATCATTCATTTTATCCGGGGGGAACAAAATGAAAAAGTTAGTAACTATTTTTGCAGCAGTAATTTTCTTATTCTCATCAAGTGTTCTTTTTGCAGGTGATAAATCCATTGGAAATAAAAGCGTATCCTATGAACAAATCGAAGCAACTCTTCTAACAGGATTAAATTCAGATAACTTTGGGTTAAAGGTCAGCTCGGTTTATATGCTCGGCGAGATCAAATCGGGATCTGCAGTTAATGAGTTGACAACGCTGCTTCGTGAAAGTGATAATGAAAAAGTCAGACTTGTAGCGGCTTTATCACTTCTAAAAATTGGAACAGAGCGAAGTATCTTCATGGTCAAACAGAGCCGCAGATTCAATGCAAGCGAAAATGTCCGGGATCTCTGTACTCATTTGTATAACAGCTATCTTTATCAGAAATTCTACGAGGAACAAGACGGTAAAGTTAAATTGATTACATTTTTAATGGAGCCGTAAACTGAATTAGTTTTTCATCATCCTAGTGAAATGGTGAATTAATTGGTGTGAACCCGTCCATAAAAAGGCGGGTTTCTTTTTTGTCTTTTTACCGCAGAGACGCGAAGACGCAGAGTTTTTTGAGGAGAAATACCCGACTTTTAACCTTCGGTCAACAAGTTTAAAAAAGTCGGGTATTTGAAATAACGATTGTAACGTGACGAAATAATGATGTATGACCTTGACCGCTAGATAAAATGTCCGAGGTTTTTATCCAGATTGTAATCCCGTTAGGATTGTATTATTGCAGAAAAGAAAAAAGAAAGTTGTATAAATCCCATCGGGATTTAATTATAATTACAGATAATAAAACCTCTACGAGGTTTATTGGGTTTATCTTTTATAGTTTCAATAATAATTAAATTCCTACGGAATTTTTTTGAGCTTCTCGAGATATATCTTCCATAAATATAGGCGCAGACCTGCTTGCCGGTAGGCAAGCTTCATGTCTGCGTAAAAATTTCCTTTCATTGACATAAAGCTAAATGTTTCTTAACCCACCCCCGCCTACCCGGACGGTCAAGCCTTAATCCCCTCCAAGAAGGGTCATGTAATTATAGTTATGGAATTCGTTTCTTATAATTTATTAGTTTCAGCCGGAGTTAAAACTATGCATCTCACTTAAGTTTCTGAAAATTTAGAATTAAAAAACAAATATCAAAATAGAAATAACAAATAAATAACAAGTCACAATTTCAAAAAAATACAAAGAGTTATATAGAAACAATTATGAAATACAAAAGGGATATGTTTAAGAATTGGAGTTTGAAACTTGGTAATTATTTGTATTTTATAATTTGCTTTTTGGTGCAACGAATTTTATTCGTAGCCAGACCTATGGACTTGCAGTCCATAGTGGTTTAGTTTCTTTGCGTCTCTGCGACTCCGCGGTTAAAAAGTTCCATGTACTTTGTATTTCTGTAGTTTTAAAATTCGTTGTATCCACTTCGTTCTAACAATTCAATTCAAAAGTCAAAAATAAATCATATCTTTGATTTTCAAATTTTTAGTTATTATTGATGTACGAGCAAGAAAGAGAAGAACTAGTAGAAATACTCAAACAAAAAGAAATTACTGACGAACGTGTGCTCAATGCTTTCTCCAAAGTTGAGAGGCACTTATTTGTTCCCGGTGTAATGAAGCATCATTCCTACAAAGATGTTGCACTCCCGATAGGATATGAACAGACAATTTCGCAGCCATACACAGTTGCTTTTATGACGCAATCGCTAAAAACAAAACCCGGTGATAAAGTTCTTGAAATTGGAACCGGATCAGGTTATCAAGCGGCAATTCTTTTGGCTATGGGAGTTAAAGTGTTTTCAATCGAAAGAAATCATGATATATATCAAAGAACTCAGAAGCTTTTTGATAAACTCGGTCTGCGCGCTGCCTTGAGATTTGGAGATGGAACGATCGGCTGGGAAGAATACGCTCCGTATAACGGAATAATTGTTACTGCTGGCGCCCCTTCTGTACCTAAGAGGTTAATTAAACAATTAGCTGTCGGTGGAAGAATGGTAATACCGATCGGCGGAAGAAAAATTCAGACCATGAAAGTAATTACCAAAATTTCCGAGGATGAACTTAAGACTGAAGAAATACCAAATTTTACATTTGTGCCACTAATCGGTAAAGAGGGTTGGAAAGAAGAGTAATTGTAATCATCGGACCAACCTGCTCGGGAAAAACTAAACTATCCCTAAATTTAGCTGGAAAGTTGAATAGTGAAATCATTTCTGCCGATAGCCGGCAGATCTATAAATTACTTGATATCGGTACGGCAAAACCATCTGAAGAGGAACTTGCAAAGGTCAGACATCATTTTATTGATAGACTAAAACCAGATGAATCTTTTAACGTAAGTAAGTATGAAGAAGAATCCTTGAGGATCATTGATGAACTTCATGAGAAAGACAAAATCCCGATAGTTGTCGGCGGGTCAGGACTTTACATAAAAGCTTTGGTTGACGGGATATTTAATGAGGTTGACACCGATGAAGATTTCCGTCAAATGCTTCTTGCAGAAAGAGAAAAGTTCGGGAATGAATATCTTTATGAAAAATTAATTGCTGTGGATAAAGTCAGCGCCGATACAATGCTTCCGCAGAATTGGAAACGGGTTATCCGTGCGTTAGAGGTTTTTCATCTGACCGGCGAGCCGATCTGGAAATTCCATGCCGAACATAAAAGGGAAGTGGATATTGAGTTCTTGCAGTTTGGCTTGAATTGGGAAAGGGAATTATTGTACGAGAATATAAATAATAGAGTTGATAAAATGATCTCAGCCGGATTGGTAAATGAAGTGAAGTCAGTTTTAGTTAGCGGATTTTCGTCAGAGTTAAATTCACTCAATACTGTCGGATATAAGGAAATCATCGCATATCTGGATGAGGAGTTTGACCTTGAGAGAGCCGTGGAATTGATCAAGCGAAATACACGGCGTTATGCAAAACGACAGATGACTTGGTTCAGAAAAGATGATAGAATAAAGTGGTTCAAAATTAATCATGAAGAAGATCTTGAAAAAATTGCAGAGTCTATTATAAAAGATATTGCGTAAATTTGTAAAATAAAATAGCACACTGATTTAACCGATGCAACGGATTCTCACGGATCAATTCAAAAATAAAAGAATTTTTAAATATATTATACGGAGAGATAAAGCATGTATGACGAGCAAAAGAGACAAGTTCAGCATTTCAGTGAGAAGTTAGAGAAATTACGAGGTTATCTTTAAGGTAGATGAAAAAGTTGTAAAAATAGAGGAGCTAAAATCCAAAACCGAAGCCGAAGGGTTTTGGGATGATCAAGTGAATGCGCAGAAAATTTTACGGGAGATAAAATCATTTGAGACTTGGGTTGATTCGTGGAAAGTCGAAAAAGGGCGTGTCGATAATCTCGCAGATCTGATAGAATTAGCTGAGATGGAAAATGACGATTCGTTTGTTGATGACATAGACAAAGAGATCAAAACTATTGCCAAATCTAT
>JAADIB010000026.1 GCA_013151565.1 Chlorobiota bacterium | reverse complement strand
TTATAATAATTCAGATATGTGTTTAATTGACCTGCGTCTGTTATTTTTAGTTTTCGGGTTTTCAATTCTATTAGAATATAACTCTTTAATATTTTGTTGTAGAAAACCATATCTACGTAGTAATGTGTATTATTGATTGTGATTCTCTGTTGTGAGCCGACGAACATAAACCCTTTACCTAATTCGAGTAAAAAGTTTTCAATATGACGAATCAGTTTCCTTTCTAAATCTTTTTCTAAAATTGGTTTATTTTCAGGTATCCCTAAAAATTCAAAAACGTAAGGATTTTTAATAATATCTTCCGGTTTAGCTAATTCTTGTCCTTTGTTGGATAATTCAACTATTTTTTCTTTGTTTTCTTTACCTTGCGAGAGTATTAATCTTTCATAAAGTGAACTTTCAATTTGTCTTTTTAATTCTCTTATTGACCAATTGGAATTTATAGTTTCTTTTTCGTAGAAACCTCTTTTCTCTTTATCTTCAATGATCAAAAGTTCGCAGATATGCGACCAACTCAATTGTCCAGACACTGTCTGGACATCATGATATTCAAGACAAAATTTTCTCATATTAAAAAGATTGGACCTTGAAAATCCACGACCTAATTCTTTGGATAATTTTTTGGAAAGCGATAGAATAATTTGTCTTGAAGATTGGTTATCAATATTATTTTTCTTCTCATTTTCAACAATTTCTTTCCCAATTTGCCAATAAGTTAAAACTAAAGTGTGATTAATTTTGGCAACTATATTTTTTCTCGAATTGATAATAATGGACTTAATGTTGTCAATTAAAGTTTGGTCTAATAGTATTTTAGGTTTATTATTATCCATATTTACAAAAATAGGGATTTTATTTTAAAGATTATTTTGAATTTTGGGCTTTAGTATTGCTTGTAAGTAATACTAAAAATATAAATTGAGGGAATTGATGAGACTTAGCAAAATTCGCATAACAATAAAATTATTTCTGTCCGAAATATTTAGAAATTAAAATTACAACATAATTCAACTAATATATTTTAATTTTATTTTGTACAGATATGATCTAAATGAAAATATCTTTAGGCAATGACGGATAAGCATTAGCGGATAAATCGGAAATGATTCCATTCTCATAAAGTTTCTGCGCTCGATATGCGATCATAGCGGCATTATCTCCGCAGAATTGAAACTCAGGTACGACAAATTTAATAGAACGGTTCTGTGCTATTGCAGAAATTGATTTACGGATAGCTTGATTAGCAGCTACTCCGCCGACAACCGATATTGAATGCACTTCCACTTCATATTTATCTATAGCTTTCTTAACGTTGTTTGTCAATGCTTTTACAACTGCTTCCTGAAACGATGCAGCTAAGTCAGGTTTAGCATCTTCCGGAATTTTAGAACTATCACCGAATTCCTTTTGTATGTGTCTAAGTACCGCTGTTTTCAATCCGCTGAAAGAAAAATCATATTTTGTTTTTAACTGTGCTATTGGAAATTTTATTGCATCCGGATTTCCATTGTCAGCGTATGCTTGTATCTTCGGTCCGCCCGGATAACCAAGTCCAATCATCTTAGCAACTTTATCGAAAGCTTCACCGGCAGCATCATCTATTGTCGTTCCAAGCTTCTTGATGTGAAGATCGTCTTCAACCAGTAATAATAAAGTGTGACCGCCTGATACAACCAAGCAGAGATACGGGAATTCCGGTTTGTCTTCCATCAAAAAACCCGAAAAGATGTGACCTTCAATATGATTCACAGAAACAAACGGAATATTCAATGAATACGATAACGCTTTACCGAAATTCAATCCGACAAGAAGCGCGCCGATCAAACCGGGACCAGCTGTCGCCGCGACAACATCTAGCTCTTCTTTCTTTAATCCTGCTTCATCCAATGACTGCTTAACCAACGGCTCGATCATCTGCAAGTGCGCTCTGCTCGATAGCTCAGGCACTACTCCGCCGTATTTTACATGGAAATCCTGTGATGAGATCAGATTAGATAAAAGCTTATCATCTTTAATAATTGAAACGGAAGTTTCGTCACAAGATGTTTCTATTCCAAGCACTGTCATTGCGTAAAGGGGAAAATACTTTTAAAAATATACCAAGCCAACTGCGGATTTTCCTGTAAACGCCGTATTGCGTAAAAATGCCACTGCTCTCCGAATGGAACGTAAACTCTCATCTTATGCCCTTTGGCTCTGATCTTCGACCTCAAATTTTCTTTAACACCGTAGAGCATCTGAAATTCATATTGATCTTTTGTCAAATTTCTTTCTTCAATTATTTTGTATGCTCTATCAACAATCGGGTCATCGTGAGTTGCAATACCAACATAACAATTATCATCGAACATCTTATTCAAACACTTAATGAAATTATCCCGGATCTCTTCCCTTCCCTTGTAGGCAATTTCTTTCGGTTCAATATAAATGCCTTTACACAACCTGTAATTTGCGTTAAGCTTATTTAATTCTGTGATATCATTCATAGTTCTATGAAGATAAGCTTGGACAACAATTCCAACATTATTAGGATATTTTTCATACAGCATTTTGTAAAGTGAAATAATATTATCTGTTGTTGAGGAATCTTCCATATCGATACGAACAAAATTATTATACTTCTTGGCTCGTTCAACTATTTCAACATATTGCTCATAACAGAAGTCCAATCCAACATTCAAACCAAATTGTGTCGGTTTAGTTGAAATATTGGAATCAAGTTTTTCTTTCTCAATTACATCAAGCAGTTCAAGGAATTGATCTTTAAAAGCGATTACATCTTTTTCGTTGGTTACCGATTCACCAAGAATATCCATTGTTGCGGATATTCCTTGAGCATTCAATTGTTTCGTAACGGAAACTCCATCAGCCAAGGTTTTACCTGCGATGTATTTTTTAGCAAAAATATAAATAAACGATTTTGGCAGGATCTTAACCGAATTAACAATAAGACTATGCAGAGGATTCAATTTGTCACCACAAAATTTTTAGATAATGTAATTTAACTTTAGTGAAATTGTAAAGCAAGAAATTCATAGTGTTTTAATTATTGTTTTGTCATTGATTCAAACAGCATTAGAAAGAATTTTGTTTTACTTTCCAGATCTTCTAAATTCGATTCGTTTTTCAGAACAAAATCAGCGAGATTTTCCTTCTCCGATTCCGGCATTTGGAATTTCATTCTTTCAATAACTTGCTGCTCTGTAAAAGAATCTCGTTTCACAATGCGGTCAATCCTTACATTTTCAGA
>JAADIB010000231.1 GCA_013151565.1 Chlorobiota bacterium | reverse complement strand
ACAACAAAATTTTCGTAAATCTTTTTCTGGTCAATTACTTCATCAACTTCAAGTCCGGATGTAGTAAGGGTTTCAACTATCTCATCAGTTGATATCCCATCAAGGTCAACATAATTTTTCAACCAATTAAGTGATAATTTCACTAGAGTTCCTCAATTAAAATTGCTGTAAAAATCGTTTGTCATTATCGAAAAATACTCTGATGTCGCCAACTCCATATTTTAACATCGCTATTCGTTCCACGCCCATACCAAAAGCGTAGCCGACATATTTTTCGTTATCAATACCTACATTTTCAAATACATTCGGGTCAACCATACCGCAGCCCATTATTTCGAGCCACTTACCTGGTTTCCCTTTCTGCTCCCACCAAATATCAACCTCAGCGCTCGGCTCGGTGAATGGGAAAAAGCTCGGACGGAATCTGTACTTCACATCATCCCCGAAAAACTGTTTTGCAAAAGCAACCAAAGTTCCCTTTAATTCTGCGAAAGTTACATCCTCGTCAACGTACAATCCTTCTACCTGATGAAAGAGACAGTAACTCTTTGCACTGAGCGCCTCATTTCTGTAAACCTTTCCTGGCATTATTGCTCTAAGCGGAGGCTCCTTACTTTCCATCAATCTAACTTGTACCGGAGATGTATGTGTGCGCAGAAGAAATTTATCGTTGATGAAAAACGTGTCCTGCATATCGCGTGCGGGATGATCAGCCGGGAAATTCAACATCTCAAAATTATTATGATCCGATTCTAATTCCGGACCTTCATATATCGAAAATCCCAGCCCTTTGAATATTTGTTTGATTTCATTTAACGTCTGAGTTAAAATATGAGTAGAACCAAGTTCAATCTTTCTGCCAGGAAGCGATAGATCGATATACTCTTGTATTTCCGATTCGGAACTAGCAAGCTGGATTTTAACTTCATCAAATTTTTTCTGAGCGGAAGACTTAGCCTTGTTCAGCATTTGACCATACTTGGGCTTCTCTTCCTTAGGCAATTGCTTGAACTCCTCAAACAACTCAGTGAACAAACCTTTCCTTCCCAAGTATTTAATTCTTACCGCTTCTAAAGCTTCATCATCTTTAACTTCAGCTATTTCCGCACTAAACCCTTTTTCCGCTGATTCAATTTTATCGAGCATTACTTTAAACCTTAGTTATTAATAAAAACACCCTCTCCGTCTGACAGCAGAACAAAAGAGGGCATTAAAAATTATCTGGTTAATCCTTTTAATAAAAGGCAGCACAGATATTTAATCAGTAACAAATTTAACAATTTCTGAAAACGCTTTTGGATTTTCCACAGCTAAATCTGCTAAGATTTTCCTATTAATATCAACACCTTTAACTTTCATAGCATTGATCAATCTGGAATATGTAGTTCCATTCACTCTTGCCGCTGCGTTTATTCTAACTATCCAGAGACGGCGGAAAGTTCTTTTCTTTGCTTTCCTATCTCTATAAGCGTATTGCAAACCCTTTTCAACATGGTGTTTTGCAACTGTATAAACGTTGCTGCGAGCGCCCCAAGAACCTTTTGCCATCTTGAGGACTTTTTTTCTTCGCTTATGTGAAGCGACTTTGTTGTTTGCTCGTGGCATACGTACCTCTTTATTTTATTGAATCATTATTTTGACACGTTTCTCTTCAGACTTAGCAACTAATGTTGCATGTCTCAAGTTTCTTTTTCTCTTTGTACTTTTTTTAGTGAGAATATGTGCCTTATAAGCTTTGTATCTTTTTACTTTTCCTGAAGCAGTTTTCTTGAATGTTTTTGCTGCTCCGCGGTTACTTTTCATTTTTGGCATAATATTTTACCTGTTTGTTATTTTTTCTTTTTCAGTTTCAATGGAGCTAATATCACATGCATTGCTCTGCCTTCAAATTTGAAATCATATTCCGGCTTTGCAATCTCGGATAATTTTTCAATGAATTTTTTCAACAGTTCAGCACCATGCTCTTTATATGCCAGCTCTCTTCCTTTAAATATGACGGAAACTTTAACTTTATTTCCATCCTCTATAAAATTTATTGCATGTCTTGCTTTAAATTCAAAATCGTGTGTATCAGTATTCGGATGCAATCTGATTTCTTTTAAAACCGTAACATGCTGTTTCTTTTTCTGTAATTTATCTCGCTTCTGCTTCTCGTAAACAAATTTGCCGTAATCAATAATTTTGCAAACAGGCGGATTTGCATTCGGTGCGATTTCAACCAAGTCAAGTTCTTTCTCTTCAGCTTTTTCAAGAGCCATTCTTGAAGTAAAGATACCGAGCTGAGTACTGTCGGAATCTAAAAGCCTAACTTCCTTTAATTCTAATAATTCTTGATTGATTCTTATTTTGTTCTGTTTCCCTTTTGATCCAGCTCCGATGAATAACCTCCACTAATTATTATTATTTCTATTTTTAATAGATGATTTTAATTCGGAAATAAAATCATCCAATTTGCTTTCGCCCAAATCACCATGTTTATGTTTACGAATTGAGATGGTGTTATTAGTTTCTTCTTTATCACCAACAATAAGCATATAAGGAACTTTCTGTGTTTCCCAATCTCTTATCTTATACCCAATTTTTTCATTTCGTTTATCAAATTTAACTCTAATATTTTCATCAAGCAATGAAGATACAATTTTTTGCGCATAATCAAAATAATTTTGTGATACCGGAATGACAGCAACTTGAACAGGAGCCAGCCAAACCGGGAATGAACCGGCATAATGTTCTATCAGCACTCCCATGAATCTTTCGATTGAACCGAGCAGCGCACGATGAACCATGAACGGACGATGTTCCTTTCCGTCTTCACCAATGTAAGTCATATCAAATCGCTCGGGCAGATTGAAGTCGAACTGTATCGTGCTCATCTGCCATTCTCTGTTAAGCGCATCTTTAATTTTGATGTCGATCTTAGGACCGTAAAAAGCGCCGCCGCCTTCATCAATTTCATATTCAAGTCCTTCATGCTCAAGGGCTTTTTTTAATGAGTTTGTTGCCTGCTCCCAAAGTTCATCATTACCAGTAACCTTTTCGGGACGCGTTGAAACATAATATTTAAGACTCTCAAACCCGAAAGATTTCCACATGTAATTTGAAAAACGGATAACTTCGATTATCTCATCTTCAATCTGCTCTTTTGTACAGAAGATATGCGCATCATCCTGAGTAAAACCTCTTACACGAAGAAGTCCATGTAGAACACCGCTTTTTTCATAACGGTAAACTGTTCCAAGCTCTGCCCAACGCAGAGGCAGATCACGATAAGAACGTAAATCAGTTTTATAAATCAAAATGTGAAACGGACAGTTCATTGGTTTAACATAATAATCCTGTTCATCGATCTCCATCGGAGAATACATATTCTCTTTGAAATGAGAAAGATGTCCGCTTGTTTCCCAAAGCTGAGCCTTACCAATATGCGGAGAATAAAGAAGATCGTAACCGTTTTTCAGATGTTCTTTTTTCCAGAAATCTTCAATCTCATTTCTAACTCTTGCACCTTTCGGATGCCAATAGATCAAACCAGGACCGGCATCTTCGTGAATACTGAACAGGTCTAACTGCTTTCCTAACTTTCTATGATCTCGTTTTTTTGCTTCCTCAATAAACTCCAGATAATCAGTAAGCATTTTCTGTTTCGGAAATGAGATACCATAGATCCTCTGCATACGCGCTTTGTTTTCGTCACCGCGCCAGTACGAACCGGAAACACTCAGAAGTTTGAAATATTTTATATATCCGGTTGAAGGAAGATGAGGTCCAAGACACAAGTCAGTGAAACCGCCTTCATTATAAAGACTTATAGCTGTTGTATTTTCATCAAGTCCGTCAATCAACTCAAGTTTGTATTCATCCTTTTGCTCATTGAAAAATACAAGTGCGTCAGCTTTACTTAGTTCCTTTCTCTTGAAGGGTTCATTTTTTTCAATGAGTTCCTTCATCTTTTTTTCGATCCTAACTAAATCTTCTTCGGATAATTTTTCATTAATATCTATATCGTAATAAAATCCATTATCTATTGCCGGACCAACACCAAACTTAGCTTCAGGATAAAGTTCCTTCACCGCATGAGCCATAAGGTGTGACGAAGAATGCCAATAAGTTTCTTTCCCCTTTTCATCGTTAAAAGTATATAACTTCAGTTCACAGTCATTGTTGATAGGAGTATTGATTTCCTTCATGATACCGTCAATTTCCGCTATCAAAGTTTCCTTTGCTAATCTTCCGGAAATAGATTTCGCTACCTCTAAAGGAGTAATCCCTTTATCATACTCTTTTGCAGAGCCATCCGGTAATGTTATTTTAACTTTTTCCATATCAAATTTTATTTAAAAAAAAACGGAGAATCCTCCGATAATTGTGGGTTCTGGCAGATTCGAACTGCCGACCTTCTGCACGTCAAGCAGACACTCTAACCAACTGAGCTAAGAACCCAATTTGTAAAATTTCATTTCACAATACTTCTACAAATTTTAATATTTTTGTACCGAGGGCCGGACTCGAACCGGCACGGGAGAAACCTCCCACTGGATTTTAAGTCCAGTGCGTCTACCAATTCCGCCACCCCGGCAACAAAAGGTATTTACAAATTTTATCAGAACCTTTAAATGTTTCGTTTTCATTCTAAAACGAACTACAAATATATATCTTTCCAACTTTTTATGCAATATCTTTTATACAGAAATACACCTCTAATTTGTTCCGAGAGAAGAAAATAGCCGAATCAATCAAAGTAACATTTTAGAAATTTA
Source organism: Chlorobiota bacterium (assembly GCA_013151565.1). Lineage (GTDB taxonomy): Bacteria > Bacteroidota > Ignavibacteria > Ignavibacteriales > Melioribacteraceae > SZUA-22. Next base: position 7,476 of record JAADIB010000231.1, on the reverse strand, counting down.
TCAGATGCTAAGCCGGTACTTATTAATTTGCGTAATATCGGATAAAAGTATTTGATTACTAAAGGAAAATGATTTAGATTTGGAATCTAAATTTTTTAGGGCCAATAGCTCAGTTGGTTAGAGCATCTGACTCATAATCAGAGGGTCCGGGGTTCGAGTCCCTGTTGGCCCACGAAAATAAAAAACGCCTAATTTTGGCGTTTTTTATTTTTAAATGAATATAATTCAAAAACCAATCGAGAGATTTGCTTTATCAATCATGATTTGTGAAGTTCAGTTACATCCGTTAAATCTTCGTGTTATGAACTTAAAAGTTCTATTTCTTCCTCAACATTTTTTCAATAGAATCCCACATATCTTTAGGTAGTGCTTCAAGGAAATTAAATTGCCCTGCGCCCTGCAGCCATTCACCACCATCAATAGTAACCGTTTCCCCGTTAATATATGCTGAAAAACCGGAAATAAGATATGCAGCAAGATTCGCTAGCTCTTGGTGTTCTCCTACTCTGCGCAAAGGGACTTTATTTTTAAAGTCAAATTTTTCCACAAGGTCTCCCGGCAGCAGCCTTTCCCAGGCGCCTTTTGTCGGGAATGGTCCGGGTGCAATTGCGTTCAAACGTATCCCGTATTTTGCCCATTCAACTGCAAGCGAGCGGGTTAACGCAAGCACTCCGGCTTTAGAGACAGCAGAAGGGACAACATACCCTGAGCCCGTCCACGCATAGGTAGTTATTATATTAAGCACAGTGCCCGGCTGTTTTTTTTCAATCCAATCTTTTCCGAATGCAAGTGTGCAGTTGTAAGTTCCTTTCAACACAATATTTACAATCACATCAAATGCACGATTTGATAATCTTTCCGTCGGACTAATAAAATTCCCCGCAGCATTATTCACTAGTGAATCCACTTTACCAAATTTTTCAACTGATTCTTTCAGCAATTCCTCAACTTGATGATAATCAGAAACATCACACTGAACCGGTAAAACTTCATGTCCGGTTTCATCAGATATTTCCTCGGCAGTATTTTTTAGCACATCAATCTTTCTACTTGTAATAACTACGTTTGCACTGAGTTCACTAAAATATTTCGACATCGCTTTCCCGAGCCCTGTTCCCCCGCCCGTTACAACTATAGTTTTACCTTCAAAGGCATTGTCTTTTAACATCGATTGAGTATAAACTTTTTCGTCCATTATTTTCCTCTTTTTAACTTTAATACTGCTAAATCAACTTGATTGAAAATTAGCAAAAAACAATTTGATATCAAATAACAGAATACGCTTTCGCATCGAGTCAAAAAAATTATTCAAAAGGAATGAGAATAAATATCTTATTAGCTTCAGCCACCGTGTGGACTATGGCTGAAGTGAAATAATGGAAACATTATATTCGTTTAATTACTAATGTAGGCGCAGACCTGCCTGCCGGTAGGCAAGCTTTACGTCTGCGTTATACTTTTATTGTTATGTTTTTCGTCGACGTAAAGTCGACGGTTACAATTATTTTCAGCTACCGTGTGGACGGTAGCTGCAGTGAAGTTTACTTATTTAATTTAAGTTCTTTTTCTTCTTTCTTCTTCTCTGCAATTCGTCTGTTTTCCTGAGCTTTAAGGGTATCTAAATATACCTCAGCTAATTTGAAGAAATCACTCCATGTCTGTTCATCGTACTTAAATTTTTCAAGTGAGCTTTTGTATTGTTGTTCTGTGAGGTGATAATCTTTATATAAACTATCGACAGCTATTTTCAAACTATCAATGTTATACTTATAAGTTTCCTGTGTAACGAGAATATCTACATAAAGGTGGGCAATTTTATCTTTATCAACCTCATCTTCCGAACTGCATCCGCTAAAAAAAAAACTTGAAACTATTAAGAAGATCCAAACTATTTTCATCTTTTCTTGCTAGCCTCAAAAAGAATTCTCTTTTCTTCCTCGGTCAGGTTTTGGTAGCCGCCCTCGCTAATCTTATCCAAAATTTCGTCAATTCTTTTTTGATCCGGATGTTTATCATGTTTTTTCTTATCATTAATCTCGTAAAACTCAGCATCTTGGATATCCTTTTTACCAAATCCCATTCCACTTACAGCTCGCTTGAATCCACCACTCGAGGAACCAAAGCTCGAAGGTTTCTTGACCTTATCAAAAAGAGCATCAATATTATAGTTATGTTTTCTATCCAGCAAAATGAAGATGAATCCGGTTACTGCTCCTCCCACATGAACCATATGAGCAATAAAACTCATATCACCAACAGACATAAATTCTATTAGAACTAGAAATGCGATCAAGTACTTCGCTTTAACCGGAATAAGGAAATAGAGGAAAATCAGTCTATCCGGGAAATACATAGCAAAAGCTATCATCACTCCGAATACAGCGCCCGAAGCGCCAATTGTCGGAGCTAAGCTTGATGAGAACAGCGGCGCCAAAAACAACTGGAAGAAAGCACCTCCGACACCCGTAAGAAGATAAAAGAATAGAAATTTTCTTGACCCCATTAAATTTTCAATTTCCATTCCGAACATCCAGAGTAGGAACATATTGAAGAATATATGAGCAAATCCGCCATGCATAAACATATAAGTAAATATCTGCCATATCTGAAAATTAAACGGTTGTCCGGCTCGGTCAACTCCAACAATTGGATTCAATGCAAAATACCTATTCAGTATATACCAGCCTGGGTAACCTCCGAATTTTAAATTGTCAAATATTAGCTGGATAAAAAAGACAACAACAGTAATCAATAGTATATATTTAATTACCGGCGGGAAAAAACTGAATCCGCCAAAACTTCTAGGTCTATACGTTCCTCTTTGATCATAACTCATCTATTAAATCTCATTTATTCAAAGTATTTTTACAAAATTACTCTTTTTCAAGCATAAAAAAAAGGAGTGTTCATCGAATGATGTTTCACTCCCCTGTTTATCATCATTATTCCTTAAGCGTCAGTTAGTGCAGCAACACCAGGCAAAGTTTTTCCTTCAAGAAATTCTAAAGAAGCACCGCCGCCTGTTGAAACGTGTGATACTTTATCCTCAAGTCCGGCTTTTTTAATTGCAGCCGCAGAATCACCGCCGCCAATTATTGTGATCGCTCCATTTTCTGTAGCTTTTACTAAAGCATTGGCAACTGCGTCAGTTCCATGGGCGAAATTATCAAATTCAAATACGCCCATTGGTCCGTTCCATACAACAGTTTTACTGTTAATAATTTCCTCGGCAAAAATAGCTCTGGTTTTTGGTCCAATATCCAAGCCCATCTTATCAGCTGGAATCATATCTATGTCCACAGCTTCTGCCGGTGAATCGTTGCTGAACTCAGACGCAATAATTACATCAACCGGAAGCAGAACTTTGACCGTTTCAGATTCAAAAGATTTTAACATTTCAGTTGCAAGATCAAGCTTCTCTTCTTCCAATAAGGAAGAACCGATTTCATAACCCATTGCTTTGATAAAAGTATAAGCCATACCGCCGCCGATTATGAGCGTATCTACCTTGTCCATCAAACTATCAATTACATCAATTTTGCCGGATATTTTTGCCCCGCCAAGAATTGCTGTAAAAGGTCTTTTAGGATTTGCAATAGCGCCGTCCAGATAATCCAATTCCTTCTGCATCAAGTAACCCGCAGCACAAATATCAAAATATTTAGTTACTCCTTCAGTTGAAGCATGAGCGCGATGTGCGCTGCCGAAAGCATCATTTACATATACATCACCCAGCTTTGCTAACTCTTTTGCAAATTCCGGATCGTTATCGGTTTCCTCTTTGTGGAAACGCAAATTTTCCAGAAGTAAAACTTCACCTTCCTTTAATGAATCAGCAAGTTTTTCTACCTCGTCTCCTATGCAATCGGATGCAAATTTAACTTCCTTGCCAAGAAGTTCGCTAAGTCTATCAGCAGCAGGTTTAAGACTGAATTCAGGTTTAACTTCACCTTTTGGTCTTCCCAAATGACTCATGAGAATAACTTTTCCGCCGTCGGTAATTATTTTTTCGATAGTCGGTAATGCTGATTTTATTCTGATATCATCGGTTATATTTTGATTTTCGTCCAAGGGGACATTAAAATCAACACGTACCAGAACTCTTTTCCCTTTCAAATCGACTTTATCAATTGATAATTTATTCATTTCTTCCTCAATCTTTAATTTTAAATTAGATAAAAAAAAGACGCAGAAAATCTGCGTCTTAAATTTAGGCTAATATTATTATTTTGTGATCTTCAATAATAAATCAACTACTCTGCATGAGTATCCGTACTCATTATCATACCATGAAACAACTTTAACCATGTTGCCTTGAACCATGGTAGAAAGTGAATCAAAAATAGAAGAATGTGCATTACCAACAATGTCAGCAGAAACAATCGGATCCTCAGTGTATTCGAGAATACCTTTCATTGAACCATCTGCAGCTTCTTTCATGGCAGCATTAACTTCTTCAACTGTAACTTCTTTTTTCAGCTCAGCAACTAAGTCAGTAATTGAACCGTCCGGTGTTGGAACTCTTAGTGACATTCCATCCAATTTACCGTTCAATTCAGGAATAACTTTACCAATTGCCTTAGCAGCACCTGTTGATGTTGGAATAATTGAAAGAGCAGCTGAACGTGATCTTCGTAAGTCACTATGAGGCAAATCTAATAATCTTTGATCGTTTGTGTATGAATGCACTGTGGTCATCATACCTTTTTCAACACCAAATTTGTCGTTCAATACTTTTACAAGCGGAGCGAGACAGTTTGTTGTGCAAGATGCATTTGAAAGTACTTTCTCATCACCGGTAATAACTTCTTCATTAACACCTAGAACAACGGTTGCATCAATATCTCCTTTTGCAGGAACGGTTAAAATAACTTTCTTTGCACCGGCTGTAATATGTTTTTCGCAAGCTTCCTGAGTTCTGAAAACACCTGTTGATTCAATAACAACATCAACACCAAGTTCGCCCCAGTTAAGCTCTGCAGGATCTTTTACTGCTGTAATTTTAATTGGTTGTCCGTTAACAACAATTGAATCGCCGTCAACTTTTACTTCACCGTTAAATCTTCCGTGAACTGAATCATACTTTAATAAGTGTGCCAGAGTTTTAGCATCTGTTAAATCGTTGATACCTACAAATTCAATACCGCCCAAATCCAGCGCTCTTCTGAATACAAGACGTCCAATACGCCCAAAACCATTAATTCCTACTTTTACTGCCATTTTTAAGCCTCCGTTAAAATATATGTTATTTTGAAATTTTCTTTAGAATATTGAGGGCAAAAATACTTATTTATCCTCAATTTTCCAATAAAAATCGTATGATACCATAAAATACTTTAGTATCTTTTTGCTTGAAAAATCTGAATATTTTTACTATTTAGAGTTTTGTATTAAAACATAAATTATGGGAATAATAATGCAGCCAAAAGAGACATTTCTAAGATATGTTCCAATCTTTACAGACTTACCTGAAGATGCCCTTGAAAAGATAGAAAGAATAGGCAATAGGAAAACATACAATAAAGATGAACCGATACTTCTCGAGGAGGATTCCGGTACAGCGTTGTTTGTAATAATCAGCGGCAAGGTAAAAGTTTCTCGATCAAGTGACGACGGAAAAGAAGTGATTTTAACAATACTTGGAGAATCTGACTTTTTCGGCGAAATGGCAATTTTAGATGGACTTGCTCGGTCGGCAAATGTTATTGCAATTGAAAAATCTGACGTTTTTGTGATCCGCAGAAATGATTTCCTTAATTTGTTAGAAGACCACTCCGAAGTCACGATCACACTTCTGCAAGAATTAACTACCAGACTTCGTAATGCCGATATGAAAATAAAAGCATTGTCGCTAAAGGACTCCGAAGGAAAAGTTGCAACCGTACTTTTACAAATAGCCGAATATTCTGGGATCATTAAAAGTGGAGTTGTCGAAATTGAGAAACTGCCAGTACAGCAGGATCTAGCAAATATGGCAGGCACATCAAGGGAAACTATCTCCAGGACTTTGCATTCTTTCGCAAAGCGAGGACTCATTGAGTTAGACGGAGCAAAATTGCGAATTTTAGATTTTGGTAAATTCAAGGAAAGATTCGAATAAATATGTCTGTACGGGTTGACTTACATATGCACACCACCTATTCGGATGGTTTTTATTCCCCTCTTGAGTTGATCCAAAAAGTCAATGAGAGGAATATAGATATTATCAGCATCACCGATCATGACAGTGTAAATGCAATTGAAGAAGCAATTACAATTGGAAATGATTTCGGTGTTAAAGTGATTCCCGGTTTAGAGATCAGTACGGATATTGAGGATAAAGAAGTTCATCTGCTTGGATACTTTATTGATATCAACCATCCTGAATTAAAAAAATATTTAAGTTTTTTCAGAGAGGAACGTTACTACAGGGCAACAAGAATTGTAAGCAAATTGAATAAGATAGGGATTGAGATAACAATTGATGATGTGATGGAAGTTGCAAAAAACTCTGCCGTGGGAAGACCGCACATAGCAATGGCAATGCTGAACATAGGAGTTGTAAGTGAATATTATGAAGCCTTCGAAAAATATTTGAGGGATAACGGACCTGCATACGAGAGAAAGATACATGTTTCCCCTCAGAGTGCATTAAAACTTATAAGCGATGCCGGTGGTTTATCATTTATTGCTCACCCCGGGCATTTAAAAGAATCTATTCTTATGAATTTAATAAATGCAGGTATCGATGGAATAGAAGTAATTCATCCTTCGCATAATGAATATCAGCAGAAATTTTATCGTGGTATCGTCAGTCAATATTGTCTGTTGGAATCCGGCGGATCGGATTTTCACGGCGGCAAGAAAGGTGATGATAACAATTTAGGCGCTTATCTTCTGAATCCGCAGCGGCTGGAAGACATGCGCCAGATACTTGCGACCAAAATTACTTGAGTGTCAAATTGAATCCTTCCCGCTCAATTTCAAATTCAATGGTTATGAATTTTTGACTAACTCAATTACTAAAAAATCGTAAATTAATAGTTAAATATTTTTCAACTATGCTTTGTGCATTGCGTACTCAAATCAATTCAATAAAAAGGACAATATGAATCAAGTAAAAGTTCTCTTCTTTTTACTCACATTATCATCCTTGATAATCGGGCAGGAGTTTGGTGTGTGGAAAAACTATGCCGATATGAAAAATACAACCGATGTTAAAATTTCCCCCGAAGGTTTCTGGATGTCGTCAACTGGCGGTGCGGGATACTATTTGAATGAATTATCCGATTATCAAACTTTCCTTACTAAATCGGAAGGACTCCATAGTCAAAACCTCACAACTATGAATATTGATAAAGATGGTAAGATATGGTTCGGTATGCAGAACGGAGTAATAGATATTTATGACCCGGGGAATGGTTCAATAAAAGAAATACTTGATATTTTCCAATCCAACTACACAGCTAAAATGATCACCGATTTTCTGATTTCCGG
>JAADIB010000387.1 GCA_013151565.1 Chlorobiota bacterium | reverse complement strand
CTAAATCCTTATAAAGAACTAATTGAAATTATCAATTCTGCAATAGAAAGTAACCAAAAAGTTGATCAAGAATTTACTATCCGAAAAGGTGACGAGACAATCAATGGCGAAATCCGCATCACTCCGTTTATATCATTTTATGGTTTAACTTATGCTTACACAATAGAAATTTCGGATTTCTCAAAAATGATCTTATCGGATAGGATGAAATCATGGAGCAGCACGGCTCAAAAAATTGCACATGATATAAAGACTCCCCTTTCAACTATTCAGTTAAACCTAAAAGCTATTCAAAGAAGAATGGAAAAGGAAGCGGTCACTAATCAGGAAATATATAATGAGGACATTGGTAGGATCAGAAATGAATTGGAAAGAATTAAAACTCTTTCGAAGAATTTTTTGAAATTTGCAAATCTTGATAAACCGGATTGTAAAAAAGTTGATATTAGAAAATTGATAAAGGATTCATTCATTCCCTTTGATAACTATACAAAAGAAAATGTTCATGTTGAGTTTAATTTTGAATCCTCTGCAAAATATGTCTGGGCGGACGCAAATCAGTTAGAACAACTGTTCCATATTCTTATTGAGAATTCAATTGATTCAATGAAGGGAGAAGGTACTATTAGAATTTCATGCTGCTTGGTACAGGAATTGCAGCAAATAAATGGAAGATGGATTGAAATTGAATTTTCCGATAACGGTTCAGGTATATCTCAAGATAATCTATCGAAAGTTTTTGAACCATACTTTACAACAAAAGTTGACGGTACAGGTTTCGGACTTGCATTAGCACATAAAATTGTAAAAGATCACAATGGCAAAATAAATATTTACTCAAAAGAAAACATGGGAACAACTTTTAGGATCTTACTACCGGCGGCAGAGGATGAATACGATAATTAACTTTTAAGAAACCCAACTTTTAAACTAATAATCAGGGGATTTGAAAAGTTGGGTTTCTGAAGCAGATTATCCTAAACATAATGAACTTCCGGCATTAGGTCTACGTTCCTATCAAGGGAAATATGAGATATAAAATATTATCAATAGACGACGATAAAAATTTTCTGATCTCCATAAAAAATGTATTAGAGTTGGAGGATTATAACGTCACAATTATTTCTAATTCTCAAAAAGTATTGGACGTTATTCAAAATGAATACTTCGATGTGATTTTGCTGGATGTAAAGATGCCGGGTTTAAATGGACTGGAACTGTTTGATCTGTTCACAGAAAAGATTCCCGGTACTCCAGTGATCATGATATCGGGTGAAAGCAACATAAACACCGCAGTTGATGTGATCAAAAAAGGAGTTTACGATTTCATTGAGAAACCGCTAGACCCCGATTATCTTCTATCTCTACTGGATAAGGTCCTAGCAAAAAAGAAAACTGTATCAAGTAACAATTCTGATTCTCAGTCTTTTACCATAACTGAATTTATTGGAAATAGCCCGGCGACTAAAAAAGTATTTAACGAAATAGAAAAAGTTGCACCAACGGAAGCCAAGATATTACTTTACGGTGAGAGCGGAACCGGGAAAGAACTCGCCGCTTGGGCTATTCACAAAAATAGTAAAAGAAAAGATAAACCATACATTAAAGTTAACTGCGCTGCTATTCCTTCGGAATTATTAGAAAGTGAATTGTTTGGACACAGAAAAGGCTCTTATACCGGTGCAACCGAGGATAGAGAGGGGAAATTCGGAGCTGCAAACGGTGGGACTCTTTTCCTAGATGAAATCGGTGATATGAGTTTAACGCTTCAATCAAAATTATTGCGCGTGCTGGAAGAAAGCGAAATTGAGATAATCGGTGAAAATATTCCTCGCAAGGTAGATGTAAGAATCATTGCTGCTACTAATCAGAGTCTTGAAGAAAAGGTAATAAAACGAGAATTCAGAGAAGACCTTTACTATCGTTTAAATGTTATTAAAATTATTATCCCCCCTCTGCGAGATAGACGAACTGATATAATTCCTCTTGTTAAATATTATCTTGAAAAATTCAATCATGCTTACGGCAGAACTCTGAATAAAATAAGCAAGCAAGCTGAAGGAGCGCTTCTGAATTACAGTTGGAAAGGAAATGTAAGGGAATTGAAAAATATAATTGAAAAAATTGTGATCTTTTCACAATCGGATGAGATCTCAATTACAGATGTTTTAAATGTTCTCAGTGATGCAAACCAAGTCTTGATTAAAAATGAGATAGATGATTCAATTACACTGCAGCAGGCAAGGGATAAATTTGAGCGTGAATTTATTATTAGTGTATTAGAAAAACATGATTGGAGAATAGAGGAAACTGCAAAATCACTAGGGATTGACAGATCAAACCTCTTCAGAAAAATGAATAAGTATGAAATTGAGTCAAACCAATAGCAGCTAAGTTGTGTCACTCCTCTGGAGCTTTATAATCCCTTTTATTTTGTTATTACAAATGTATAACCGCTCTGTGGTTTATATATTCAGAAATTTTCTTAGTGCATCGTAGTTAAAAGTTAAATGAATAAACAATCTAGCTGCATCGCAGCGGTACTTTAGTAACAAATATGTTTCTATATCATAAAAGCTTCAGAGAAGCGAAACATTTATTCTATCGTTATCACTCAAGCCATTCAAAAAGATATTTCTCATCATAATCAATCTCAAATTTTTCTAGTAAAATCAAATACTCTTCTCTAAAAGTTTTCTTGCGATGATGCTCCTTCTGCTGCTGAATATATCGTATAACTCTTGGAACTTGTGATTTACTATAAGTAAATGCTCCAAATCCTTTTTGCCATGAAAATTTACCAGGCAACATTTTTTGTTCATTTATATAATTGGTAGAGTTTGATTTTATGTCTCTTACTAAATCGGAGATGGCAATATCAGGTGAAAACCCAATAAAAATATGGACATGGTCAGGCATACCGTTTATTATCATTGGTTTTTGCTTCTTGTTTTTTATTATCCCAATAATATATTTACTTAAATATCGCCTTCGATTTTATCATGAATTAAGTTTTGCCCTCCCTTCGGAGAAAATATTATTTGTGCGTATAATTGAGTGTAAGTGTTTGCCATTAATCCCTCCAATAAGTAAGTTAAAAATGTATCGCTCCTCTGGAGCTATATTACCCTTATTCATTTATTTTTACTGATATATCACCGCTCTGCGGTTTGCAATTAAAAAATGTACCTATTTAGAATGAAATTATATTAAAGATATGAAAAATTATGATTAGCTGCATCGCCCTATTCACCGGACATGCAGAATTGCTATATTAGAAAAAAAACGGGACGATGAAAATTAGTCAAGCTACAATATAGCGTCAAATAATTTAAGTTACGTAACCTAACCCACCGGACATTCAACTAAAGATATTGATACAATATCGTTCCTTTGGAGCTATATTTTACTTATGTACTACCGCTCTGCGGTTGGAATACTCAAGGTTTTATTTAGCGGATCATACTCAAAAAGAAGTTATATGAAGAAACAATTCAGCTGCAGAGCAGCGACACTCTAGTAATAAATATATCTCAAAAAACAAAGAGCTTCAGAGAAGCGAAACAAAAGATTTGTACAATAAATATATCCCTCTCAATTAGAATTTTTGTTCTTTAAAGTTATTCTAATGTATAACCGCTCTGTGGTTTGAGGGTGTATATTATTCTCAGCGTCTCAGCGGTTTTTACTTTTCTTTTGTTTTTTCAACATTCGGTTTGATTATCAGACCCTTATTTTCGTGCCCGTTTATTTTGATTGTCAGTGGATATCTAAGAGTGATATGATGAACAAATCCTTTCTTTTCCTTAACCCGATGTTTAGCGAGCCAGCCCCAATCAACAAATCCTTTGCCTCTACGATCGTTCACAGTAAAATATCCAACTTTAAATGAAGTAAGATTCTGGAAAAAATGTGACCCTTGCGATGGCTCAACAGCAAAATCATGGAAGTTACTTTCAATTATCGCTTTCGCCCCAGAGATCTGGTCCCAAGTGACCGGTATTCCAAGCCACGGGTCAAAAGAACCCCATCTTCCAACACCAACCAGTAGATATGGTCTGTCATTTTTAAGGAGTTTCGCATTAAAATATGCAACATCGCGCGCAGTTTCTCTACTTTTTGCTCTATCATACTTATCTATATGCACAAAAACTATATCCTTGATTTCATTGCTAATTCCATTGCCCAAAACAAAATCTGATCGGCAAAGCAATTCATTATCACTATAACCGTTAATATCCAACTCTTCTAATTCTGTATTGATCACCAAAGGACGCATCTGAAGAACGCCGAATTCTTTTAACTCATGTTTTGACGGAGTAAGATTTATAGCAAACTCAATTTCAATTGGAGTACCCATACCCCATCTTCCCATTTCAAGAAGGACATCAATAATTTCCGGAAGCGGGAAGGTTTTAAATTTCAGCATTGAATTCAATGTAAATATCTTTAATCCGTCTCTTGATGTTCCATCGTAAATAGTATGATTCTGATGAGAATAAGTGGAAGCAACAAGCGCAAGTGTATCATCCTTCTCCGCTTCGTGAACATCATATCTTTTTAAAAGATCATCCTCCATTAGAACCGTTTTATCACCGCACCCTTTCATATCCAACGCGAAATATTTCTTCTGACTATAATTTAAAACATCTTCAACTGTACTGTGCTGAAGTCTATGCATGGGATATTTAGGACAGAACCTAATTGTATTTCCGCCTTCAACAATAGTTTTTCCCAGACCAAAAGCGGCTGACACAATACCATCTTCAGATTTTAAGGGCGCTGCCGGATAAAAGTTATAGGACTTTGCCATACCTGAAATTTCAGGATAGAATTTATCGTTATGAACCGCGCCAACCATTCTTTGAACTATCACAGCCATTTTCTCTTCTTCCAATCGATACGATGTTACTTTCATATACTGCTTTGCTCTTCTAAAATATGTTGATGCGTAAACCTGCTTAATGGCATTTATCAATTGTTCCAACCTGATTTGGGTGTCAGGATGGTTATTCGGAAGCATAAGAGTATCATAAACTCCTGCAAACGGCTGACCTTGAGAATCTTCCAACAAACTTGAAGAACGAACAGCAAGAGGTTCATTAATTATTTCCAGGAATCTTGTTAAATTTCTTGTTGCTCTGTGAGGGAATTTATGAGCATTTATAAATCTTCCTCTTATTTCATTATCATCTTCACACTTAAGAGCGAAATTGGTAAGGTCATTCTCTTCCATGAACTGATCAAAAATATTGGTAGCTACAACAATTGTTGTCGGCACCCAAATATTGACGTTTCTGAACCTTCTATTAATATTAAACTTACTAAGCAGGTTATTGAAAAATCCCAGTCCCCGAGCTTTTCCCCCGATTGAACCGCCTCCGATTCTAGCAAAGAAACTCAACTTGTTAAACGTATCACGATCAAAATCAGTAATAACACCCTGCTGCCTATCTTTTGTGTAACTTCTTATTGCATCAATAAGATCTTCACGAAGCGCTTCCATCGAACGGTAATGATCCACCTTACGCGGTCTTAACTGGTAGGCAAGCCAAAACTCGCCCCTGGCTTTAAGCCAATTGGAAAAGTGATTCCTTGAAGAGTGATACGCTATACTTTCTTCCGGAACAACTTTCAATTGCTCGCCAAGTTCAATTAAATTAGATGCTCGTCCAACCTCATCTCCGTTAGGCAGTCTGAAGATAAAGTCACCGAAACTGAATTGCTCATTCATAAATTTCCGCAGATCATCCAGAAGTGTGCTGGAACTTTTCAATAGGAACGACGCACCTAACTCATGAGCATATTTTTCATTTTGCGGATTGTTTGACTGCAGCAGTATCGGCAGATCATCATATTCCTCTTTAACCATTTTAGCAAAGAGCAGACCGGCTCGTTTATTCTGCTTACCTCCCTTCTTAAAATCAACATCCGAAATTATTCCAAGAATATATCCTTCGTATTTTTTATAGTATTTCCAAGCCTCTTCGTATGTGGAGCAAAGTATTATCTTAGGACGCGCACGCATTTTCAAAAATCTATCGGAAAGGTTAACCCCTTCAGCCATAAGTCTGTTTGCCTGCTTCACAACTTCGGTATAGACTAAAGGTAAATACGAAGAATAGAATCTAACGCTATCCTCTATCAGAATAATAACCTGAACTCCAACTTGTTTCGTATCATATTCTATGTTATTTCTGTCTTCGAAATATTTAATTATACCAAAGATGATCCTGAAATCTCCCTGCCACATAAATACTTTATCAAACACTTTCGATTCGTCACTTTTGATTATTTCGGTCATCTCCTCGTTATCATAGCCAAGTAGAACAACAGGAATATCGAGTTCTTCTTCTTTGATCTTTTCAGCGAGACGCACAGCAGTCATATCTTCAACATGAAGTGTTGTAATGATAAGATTGAACCGTCCCTTGGTCTTAGCCATCTTCAGCGCTTCTTCACCACTTGATACATGAACTAACTCAGGACTGTTGCTAAGATTCAGACCTTGATATTCCCTTCTTATTAATTCATACAGTCTTCCATCCTCTTCAAAAAGATAAAAGTCGTACATACTGGAAACAAGAATGATATCCCTAATTCTAAAGGACATTAAATTGTGGAAATCTTGAAATTTAGCGTGCTTGCTTTGCTGAAGATATTTTCTGTCGAATTTTATCGGTTGTGCAGTCATTGAGAACTATATTAAAATAATTTGATAATCAAACATTAAAATAATAAAAAAGGCGCATTTCTGCGCCTTTAATAATTTGCCGGATTTATCCGTAGTATTTATACAATACCTTGATCCAGCATTGAATCGGCAACTTTGATAAATCCGCCGATATTTGCACCGTTAACATAATTACCAGGTGTACCGTATTTTTCTGCAGTAGTAACACAAGTTGTATGAATACTCTTCATGATTAACTGAAGTCTGTTATCCACTTCTTCCCGTGTCCAACCGTATCTCATACTGTTCTGTGCCATTTCCAAACCGGAAACTGCAACACCACCGGCATTTGCAGCTTTAGCAGGACCGTAAAGAATACCTTTATCCAGGAATAAGTTCACGCCTTCGAGAGTGGTAGGCATGTTAGCGCCTTCACTAATAACGAATACTCCGTTATTCAATAGATTCTGAGCATCCTTTTCATTGATCTCGTTTTGTGTTGCACTTGGGAATGCGCAATCAGCTTTATGATCCCATAATGAATTGTGATCGCTGCTTGCATCAACAGGAGTATAAACAGCATTAAGATATTTTTCGGCATATTCTTTAATTCTGCCGCGCCTTACATTTTTTAGCTCCATTACGAAAGCTAATTTTTCTCTGTCGATTCCTTCCTCATCATAGATGTATCCGCTTGAGTCGGAAAGTGTTGTTACTTTAGCACCGAGGTCAAGTAATTTTTCTACGGTGTACTGAGCAACGTTTCCACTGCCGGATACCAAACAAGTTTTACCTTCGAGAGAATCATTACGTGTAGCTAACATTTCAGCTGCAAAATAAACTGCGCCATATCCGGTAGCTTCAGGTCTGATCAAAGATCCGCCCCAGTTCAATCCTTTTCCGGTTAGGATCCCTGAAAACTCGTTTCGTAGTTTTTTATACTGACCGAACAAGAAACCGATCTCTCTGCCGCCAACACCGATATCGCCAGCGGGCACATCTGTGTTTGGACCGATATGACGGAAAAGTTCACTCATGAAGCTCTGACAGAAACGCATAACTTCAGCATCGCTTTTCCCTTTAGGATCGAAATCTGATCCGCCTTTACCTCCACCCATTGGAAGAGTTGTAAGACTATTTTTAAATACTTGCTCGAAAGCAAGAAATTTAAGAATTCCAAGATTAACAGAAGGATGGAATCTTAATCCACCCTTGTAAGGACCTATTGCAGAATTCATTTCAATTCTGAATCCTCTGTTAACTTGCACTTCACCTTGGTCGTTTACCCAAGGCACACGGAACATTATTACTCTTTCCGGTTCAATAATTCGTTCCAGTATTTTTGCTGCTCGGTATTCGGGATGTTTATCCAATACTGATTCCAGCGACTCAACTACCTCTTCAACCGCTTGATGAAATTCCGGCTGACTAGGATTTTTTGCCTTTACCTCCGTCATGAGGGATTTTACGTACTCTGACATTGTACCTCCTTAGACATTTGTTTAATTGAATATGTGAATAAATTAAGTGATTTAAATGAATTTCTAATACAGCTAAAATGTAAATTCTTTTTAGTAGACATTTTTCTTGGGAGTGTTAAAACTGAATTTTCTTTTAACAGAATTGTAGTTGAAAAATTACTGCTTATGTATAAAATTTTCTTAATCAATAAATAATCCAGCAGACAATAATTTTCTTTTCGTATATGAAACATATATTCTTTAAAAAACCTAGACAAGTAAAAAATTAAATTTTTTGAAAATATTTTTGGGGCAGAAAATAGGACAAAAAAAGGGAAAGAAATGAATCTCCCCGCAACAAGCAGACTATGTATCATTATGGAGTAGTTAATAATATTTTCGCCGCAAGCGGTGGAGAATTCATCCCTTGTCCGCCTTTAACGGATTAATCCTCATGCAGTCTTCTTAACAGCGGGTTTTATCTTCAGCAATTGCAGATGATTCTTATCTTCATCATCAAATTCAAGAGATTTACTTATAGTCCACCAATCACCGGGCAATCGTAATTTATATTCCAAACTAATAAGCATTTTATCTAAATGATGTTTTTCAAAAATGATATCTAGTTCTGTTGTGTTTGATAAGTTTAAAGTGTTTCTAAAGGGAAAAGATGTTAAACTGAAAACTGAGTCAGCATTGTTTGCCGTTAAAATAACAGGTAATGTATAGACCAAAATTTTTATATCATACTTCACAGATTTCATCTCATCATAAAGCTTATCAAGAGCAATCAAGTTTTTCACCCCTACTTCCCTATCGCAAAAAATTTGCCACAAACCGGTTACCCCTGGTTTAGAATTAAAACTTCTTCTAATTTTATAATACTGCCAATCATTCTTTTTAAGTAATTTTAAATCGGACAGCATGAATGGACGCGGTCCGACAAAACTCATCTCCCCTTTAATGATATTAAATATTTGCGGAATTTCATCCAACCCTGTTCGTCTTAACCATCCGGCAAATGGAGGAACGCTTTCGATAAATGCAGGCTTGAAGAAAATGCTTTTATCCGAGTATCGATTTGTTTTGGTATCTTTGATAGTACGCAGCTTTACTATTTTAAATCTGAATTTATCCAGCGTTATTCCCCTCTCTTGAATAAAGAAAGGAAACTGTTTTAACTCTAAAATTAAGATGATCGAAAAAATAATTATTAAAGGGATTAATAATGGTAGTAAAACTATAGATAGTATTATGTCAAAAATTCTTTTAGCCAAAAGGATGCATTGTCTGTTAAAATATTTATGTTATTAAATTACTAAAGTTTAGCATTTAATCAAAAAACTAAAGTCCAAAGAACATAATCAAGAATCAATATCATTGCTGCAGAGAGTACAAAAGAACGAATAGTTGATAGTCCAACACCTTCGGCACCCCCAACGGTTCTAAATCCTATGTGGCAACCGAGCAAAGCTGTCATCGCTCCGAAGATCATTCCTTTAGTCATCCCGAACATAAAATCACTTATAAGGAAATATCTTTTTACGGAATCGAAAAAAACTGCATACGAAACACCCAAAAAATAATTCGATATCATATAAGCACCGGCGACAGCGATCACATTTGCAAATACAACCAGGATCGGCATCATTAGTACCGAAGCGTAAAATCTCGGCATGGCAAGATATCGTACCGGACTGATTCCCATGGTCTCTAAGGCGTCAATTTGTTCTGTTACTTTCATCGAACCTAACTCAGCCGCAATGGAAGCGCCGACTCTGCCCGCTATAATTATTGCGGTTAAAACCGGTCCTAATTCTGTAATAATTGCTCTGCTGGTTGCAGTACCCAAAAATGACAATGGCGCAACGCCTTTAAGCTGATAAGCTGCCTGCCAAGCAGAAACTGCTCCAGTAAAAATTGCTATTACAATAACCAGCGGTAAAGAATTAACACCGATATGCTCCATTTGATATAGCAAAAGTTTTCTGCCCTTAAACAATCGGGGGGTGTATTTTAGAATTGAGAAAAACAGATTACTTACTTGTCCAACTTCCTGCAGAAAGTTGCTGGTAAACCGACCGGTTTTCTCTATAAACTTAATTATCATATTCAAATATTCAACAATTTCTTTATTGAACAAAATTACTCAAATTTTCTTGAAGTAAAAACCAAACAATTAAATTCTTGGTGTGAAAGAAAAGAAGAGAAGAAAATTCAATTTTTCTTGTATTTATAGAATTTTAATCACAAATTTACTTTATAAGTTAAAGATTATTCTGTTGATAAAAATTGACAGGTTATTAAAAAATTAAAGGTACTAAAATGGATGAATTAATTTACAAGCTAGAGTCATCGCACGAAGAAATTAAGATACCCGAAAATTTAGTTTTTGGTCGTACTTTTACAACACATGTGTTTGAAATGGATTACATAGCTGATGAAGGCGGGTGGAAAAATCCCACAATCAAAAAGTTCAGTGATGTTAATCTTAGTCCGGCTGCCTTGGTTTTTCATTACGGACAGGCGATCTTTGAGGGACTCAAAGCTTACAAACAAGAAAACGGCAGCATTGTAATGTTCCGCCCGGAAAAGAATCTTGAGCGTTTAAATAATTCCGCCAGAAAAATGTGCATTCCGGAAATAGATATTGATTTTGTTCTTAATGCAATGACCGAACTGGTTAAAATTGAAAAAGACTGGGTACCAAGTAAACCAGGTCACTCACTTTATATACGCCCAGTTGTTTTTGCGACTGATCCATTTCTGGGAGTAAAGCCGGGTGATAATTACAAATTCATAATTATTTTAAGTCCGGTAGGACCTTATTATGCCGAAGGATTCAAGCCTGTACCGATCATGGTAACGGATAAATTTGTAAGAGCTGTTCGCGGCGGTGTTGGTGATTGCAAAACTGCCGGTAATTATGCCGCATCTTTACTTGCTCAGAAGGAAGCTAAAAAACTTGGATTCACGCAGGTACTTTATTTAGATGCATTAGAACAGAAGTATATTGAAGAAGTCGGCACTATGAATATGTTCGTTCAATTCAAAGATGAAGTTGCAACTCCAAAACTTTCAGGAACTATTTTACCTGGAATTACAAGGATGTCCGTCCTCGAAATTTTAAAGGAATGGGGTTACAACGTGAACGAAAGAGATATTGCTTTACATGAGATAATTGATAGTTACAATAAGGGTAACTTAGTCGAATTATTCGGAACCGGAACAGCGGCAGTTATTTCATCAATCAGTAAATTAAAATATAATGATGTTGAACTTCAATTCAGTAATGAACATGCGGGTGAACTCGGCACTAAGCTTTACGATGAATTGACAGGCATCCAGTACGGAAGAATTGAAGACCGTCATAATTGGTTAACAAAAGTTATATAATTTATTAAAAGTTCCTTAAGATTATTAAAGTCACAACTGGATTTCAGTTGTGACTTTTTTTGTTATATAGATATTCAACCCGATCCAAATTCTTTTAACAAAATAATTTAGAAATTACTTCCTGCAGAACTTTCAACTTTATTGAAATTTCTGGGTTAAAATAATTTTAAGTATTTTTACTTCCTTAATTTTTTACTTTGTACACTAAAATATTTGAACAATATAATGGAGATATCTTGCAGAAACTTTTTAAAATAAGAATTTTGTTAATAGTAATTGTTTTTTCCTTTTGGGGGCTATCAACAAAAATCTACGCGCAAAAAATAACCAGTCAACAACTAGAGTATTCCCCGACTGAAAATTTACCAAAAGTTACTGCTTCTGAATTCATATCAGAAGTAATTGAAATTCCGTTAAAAAACGCTGAACCATTTATTGCTATTGGATTGACTGCGACTTTATATAATAATCCTATTTCCTTCTATTTACGTGTATCTGAAAATGGGAATGGATGGAGTAAATGGAACAAAATTAAAAACGATGACGAAGCTGGTAAAATAGATTTAAAATTTTTAGGTACTCTTCAATTTTTTAACAAGAACTCAAAGTTTATACAATTTAAGACAAATGAGTATTCAAACTTAAAAGCTTTGACCTTTAGTTTTATAAGTCCCGGGAAAACTCCTAAAAATATGATTGAAGAAAATATTAAGCGCTCTCGGTTGCAAAAATCAGTTGCTGGTATTGAG
The DNA here is from genome assembly GCA_013151565.1 of Chlorobiota bacterium. GTDB lineage: Bacteria > Bacteroidota > Ignavibacteria > Ignavibacteriales > Melioribacteraceae > SZUA-22. Next base: position 31 of record JAADIB010000387.1, on the reverse strand, counting down.
AGACCGGCATATGTGAACAGGAAAGGATGGG
>JAADIB010000256.1 GCA_013151565.1 Chlorobiota bacterium | reverse complement strand
CGTCGTATATAGTTCCAGGCAGAAGATTTATATTACGGGTAGTATTAGCCGGCGAAAGGACAAATTTCTTTTCAGCCGGTACGGAGGAGACTATACCGACTAATTCAAAGTTTGGAGCGTCGCCGCGAATTGCGAGCACCAATCCGCCGCTTGAGCCGCGATTGATCAGGGCGTCAACCATAAAGTTATCAAGATCATCTTTATTAGGCATACTTACAATACCGCGTGTTACAAGCTTATTGTGCATCGGGTATCCGAATACATAAACAAAATCACCCCAATTCAAGTCTCTAACATCACCTAATTTGAAATTGAAAACCGGAAATCGAATCTGGTCTACTTTACTAAATTTATTGCCCACGATAGCTATGTCGCTTTTAGTATCAAAAGCAATTAATCGTAATCTTCCTCCTTCCGGGAGATTTGAGTATAAATTCTGTCGTTTTTTGATCATAATACTTTCGATATAATCTGTTGGTTTCCCATTCTTTATGTGATATGTGATTATAGTATCGGGGTAACTTACAATATGCGCTGCAGTAAGGAGTGAAACATTATTCCCGTTTATACCGATAATAGTTCCGGTGCCGGACGAGCTCTTATTAATTGTACTTGTCATCATTACATTATCCGAAACATCGCCCTCCTTGATATCCTGGTCAGTCACAGTACTATCTAAAAACAGGTAATTGTTGTAAAAAGTAAGATTGTTTATAAGCACAAGAGATCTGCTGATCTGTTCAAGTGCCTCCGAAACTTCTTTATTCGGGAATATACTGGTATAACTGTCATCGATTCTGATATTCTCCGTTGTTTTCTTAGTTGACGAACAAGAGGCGATAAAGATGATTAAAAAAAACAATAGAAATCTCGTGCTATTCTTCATAATTTTCCTTAGGTAATAATAATTTTTACTGATCGTTGTTTATACTTAATTTACTAATAATAAATAATAAAAACTGTAAATATGACGACTAAACACTTAGACGCAGGAACTATAAGAATAGTTGTAACAGATTCAGGATTAGGCGGATTATCTGTCCTTGCTGAATTAGAAAATAATCTTAGTAAAATTCATGTTTTTCAAAATGCTGAATTGATCTTTTTTAATTCTGTTTACTCAAAAGATCTTGGATATAACGAAATGAAAAGCAGCGAGGAAAAGGCAAATGTTTTCAACAATGCATTATATACCATACAGAATAATTATAAACCGGATATTATATTAATTGCATGTAATACTTTGTCAGTTGTTTATCCGATGACACAATTTTCTAAACAGAGCGAAACCAAAGTTGAAGGAATTGTTAAAGCCGGAGTTGAATTATTCTTGGAAAATCTGAAAAAGGAAAATAATAGTTTAATAATTTTATTCGGTACACCAACTACAATTGATTCAGGCCTGCATAAGTCTTTGCTGATTGAAAAGGGCATTGATGAACACCGAATCATAAATCAATCTTGTCCAATACTTGAATCGGAAATTCAGGATGATCCGGAGTCAGTAAAAGTATTTGACCTTATTCGGCAATTTGTAAATGAGGCAGGCAATAAAATTATTAATAGAAATGAAAAAGTCTATGCTGGATTCTGCTGTACACATTACGGTTACAGTTCAGATATATTTTTCAAGATTATGAAAAATAAATTTGGCGGCAATGTGGAAATTCTGAATCCGAATAACAAAATGGTGGAATCTTTGATGAAAGACAGAACTGAAAATTATAAGAATTCAACTTTGAGTGTAAAAGTTGTGTCGCAAGTGGAAATTTATGAGCATGAAAAACAAGCCCTTTCGAAAATACTTATAAATACTGCGCCTTTAACTGTTGAAGCAATTGAAAATTATGATTTGAGACCGAACCTGTTTGGGAAATAAATTTCAATATGATTATCCAGTTAACTCAGAAGCTAGTACTATATTCATTTTTTATTGGAACACAGATCATTATGATAACTATGATTTTTTAAGATCATAATTTATCTTAAAAATCATAATAATCAGCGTTCCTATTTTTCCTAATTATCATTAAAATCGTTTTATGTAAAACAGTTTATTCTTTTCGGAGTTAAACAGATAATCATAAATTTTAATTAGTGTAATTTTTTGTAAAGATATTTCAAGGCAATAACAAACCTAGGTCCCGGTCTGAAGAAAAGATCAGGATCAACAGCAATGATGTTCCCGTTTTTTATTGCAGTGAGATTTTTCCATTCCGTATATGCTTTTTTAATGTTAACTGCAGTAGCCTTCTGTATGAATGGGTGAATAATATAAGCAGGGTTTTTGCTTAAAATTTCTTCACGACTGAATAGCGGGTAATTTACTTGAGAAGATGCTGCAATGTTTTTCAATCCGCAGAACTTTAGAAATTCATTCACAAAAGTCTTTCCGCCTGCTAACATGATAGGTTTTATGCTTATCAGGAACATTGCCGATGCGGAATCAGACGTTGTGCTTTGGGTTTTAATACTGTCAACAATTGAATCCCACTGTGCAATTTTATTCATGGCTAATTCAGTTTTGTCGAAGATTCTTCCAAAGTCTGTAAATGTTTTTTTGATCCCTTTATAATTTCTGGGGTTCGAGACGAACACTCTAAAACCATACTCTTTTAATTTATCGTATGTGCTTTTTGAATTTCCTTCTACCGTTATAAAAATAAGATCTGGTTTTAATGAAATGATCTTTTCGTAATCAACGGTTAGCAAATCGCCGATTTTTGTAATACCTTTTGCTTCCTCGGGGTAATTACAATACGTAGTGTTACCGATCAGAAAACTATCAACTCCCAACTCGTAGATCATTTCAGTCAGGTTTGGGGCTAGGGTTATTACTCTTTGCGGTACAGCGTTAAAATGAAAAGCGCTGTCCAGATCATCAATAATTTCCGATTTATTAACAACCGTCACTTGGACTTTTTCTTTACAGTTTGTTAAGATCAATAACAAAAAGATCGAGATCATTAAAATCGGTATGGTTTTTTTAGTCGTCATTAAAAATTGAATTGTGATAATTTATTTTTCAAACAAATAAAGTTTGCCATTCTTCGGGGCAAAGTCAATAGTACCGGTGAAACCGTGCTTCTTTAATTGACGAGCAAATACTTTCATAAAAAATCCGTGTGAAACTACTAAAATATTTTTATGTCCGGATTCCTCAATAATTTTCATAAACTCATCAATTCTCTTTTTAGTGCCGGAAATATTTTCCTTTTGTGTTTGGGATGAAAAAAACCAGGCAACTCGTCCTCCAACATGCCAGACCATACTGGGGAGTTTTACATTAGTTCTCATAAATGCTGAGAGCGGTACTTCAATTATCAAATCTTTTCCTTGATAAATAGTTTTTGCGGTTTCATACGCTCGGCTTAGAGTGCTGGCATAGCAGATATCCCAATCATCAGAGTTTATGTTTGCCACATTTGCCTTAACCGGGAAATGATC
>JAADIB010000193.1 GCA_013151565.1 Chlorobiota bacterium | reverse complement strand
GCATATTCGCCCTGCGCTCCGGAGTTTGGCTGGAAGGAAACAGCAGAAAAACCGGTTATTTTACAGAGCTGATCTTCGAGCTTATCAAATAATTCTTTATAACCTTGCCACTGATCCTCCGGGGCAAATGGATGAAGCTGTGAAAACTCAGTCCAAGAAACCGGCATTAGTTCACTTGCTGCATTTAGTTTCATTGTACATGAACCAAGCGGGATCATCGAAGTTGTAAGTGAAAGGTCTTTATTTTCCAAGCGTTTTATATATCGCATTAATTCAGTTTCAGAATGATACTTATTGAAAACCTCATGAGCAAGAAAATCAGTTTTTCTACTAAAATCAGTTTTAACTGATGCTTGTAACTCGTTATATTCTTTTACATTAAAATCATTTTGATCAATTAAGTCAATACCGTAAATTTTTCTGAAAATATCTGCAATTTCAATCACATCTGAAAGGAGAGTTGACTCACCGATAGAAATTCCGATTCTAATTTCATCAATATACCTTAAGTTTATTCCTTTAGATTCTGCTAAAGCTTTAACTTTTTCTGCCCTTTCGGAAGAATCTAATTTAAGCTTAATAGTATCAAAGTAGTTTTCATTCTCTTGAACTATCTCCATATCTTTTAACAACTCGACCAATAAACGAGTTAATTTGTTTATTCTATCGGCAATTTTTATTAACCCGTTTTTACCATGATAAACGGCATACATCCCCGCCATAATAGCCAGAAGAACTTGAGCGGTACAAATATTACTTGTTGCCTTCTCCCTTTTTATATGCTGTTCCCTAGTCTGTAAAGCCATGCGATAAGCTGTGTTACCATATTTGTCAACGGATATACCGATAATTCGTCCCGGAACTTGCCGTTTAAAATCCTCTTTTGTCGCGAAATATCCGGCATGAGGTCCGCCAAATCCAATTGGAACTCCGAACCGCTGTGTTGAACCGACTACACAATCTGCGCCGAACTCACCCGGAGGTTTGAGCAATATCAGACTCATAATATCTGCGGCTACAACTTTGAATATGTTCTTTTCTCCTGCTTCCTCGAATAATGAAGTATAATCTATTATCTCACCATCTTGATTAGGATATTGAACGAGCAGCCCGAATACATTATCGGTCAATTCAAATTTATCAGGTGAAGAAATTTTTAATTCGATTCCCAGAGGTTCTGACCTGGTTTTTAAAACATCAATTGTCTGTGGAAATACGTCATCACCAACTAGAAAGGTGTTAGCTTGTTTCTTATCCCTTTTCCTCGAATGATAAAACATCAGCATTGCTTCAGCGGCAGCTGTTGCTTCGTCAAGCAGCGAGGCATTTGTTAATGGTAAAGCGGTCAAATCACTTATCACTGTTTGATAGTTGAGCAACGCCTCCAACCTTCCTTGAGAAATTTCAGCTTGATAAGGAGTGTACTGTGTGTACCATCCAGGATTCTCAAATATGTATCTTTGAATTGCTGCGGGAGTAATTGTAGGATAATATCCCATGCCGATATAATTCTTAAATATTTTATTTTTACTCGCAATCTGCCTCAGTTCATTAAGCAGTTCGTATTCACTTATTCCATCACCAAGACCAAGTCCCTTCTCCAATCTGATTGATTTATGAATGATATTATCCATTAAATCGTCACCGGTTTTAAACCCGATTTCATCCAGCATTTCCTTAATCTCATTTGATTGTGCCCCGAGATGACGTTCAGCAAATTTATCCGTAATTTCAAAATCCATTTCATTTTCTCTTATAATTATTTAATTTTTTTTTGATATAGTATTTACGAAAAATATAAAATATTTCAAATCTTATTAACTTTGGGTAAGAATTATAAGATAAGAATTTTAGCTTTTAAAACTTTCAAGAGCATTTTTAGCCGCATTCTGCTCTGCTGTTTTTTTATTGCGCCCCTTCCCTACACCACAACTTTTTCCATTAATCATAACTTCAACCTGAAATATTTTATCATGGTCGGGTCCTTCGGCATTAATTAAAACATAATCCGGAGACGACCACTTCTGCTGATGTGTATATTCAAGTAACTGACCTTTAAAATTATTATCAACCTGATATTGTCCCGTTTCCAGGTTAGGGTTGATAATCCATTTTGTAATAAATTTTTTCGTTTCATCAATTCCGCTATCAAGATAGATTGCACCAATAAGCGCTTCAACACAATCGGCGGAAATAGTTTTCATCCCTTCTTCCGAATAACTGATGAACCGTTTATCATACAGAATAAAATCGAGCAATCCGATTCTCATTGCTACATTATATAGTTCGTTTTTATAAACAAGATGCGAGCGGGTTTTTGTTAAAAATCCTTCATCTTCATTAGGGAAATTTTTGAAAAGAATTTCTGCAACAACTAACCCCAGTGCGGCATCACCAAGAAACTCAAGTCTCTCATTAGATTCTTCTAAAACCGGAGAACTTTCCAGATATGATCGGTGTGTAAGAGCTTTAACAAATAATTTGGAATCGTTAAAATTCAATTCTAACTTCTTCGATAGCTGATTCAGTTTTTCTAATTCATAATTGGGTATGGAGGAAGTTTTTGAATTACGTTTTAATTTCTTGAAAAAACTTAAAACATTATTCATTTTCTAAATTAATCCTCATACCTTTTGAACAGCAAAGTTGAGTTATGTCCGCCGAATCCAAAGGTATTGCTAATTGCATATTTGATATCACGTTCAATGGCAACTTTAGGAGTATAATTCAGATCACATTCCGGGTCAGGTTCATCAAGATTAATTGTCGGTGGAACGATCGAATTTTGAATTGCCAAGATACAAGCAATTGATTCAACTGCTCCGGCTGCGCCAAGTAAATGCCCTGTCATCGATTTTGTTGAACTGATCGCCACTTTATATGCATAATCACCGAAAAGTTTTTTAATAGCTTTCGATTCGTTAAGATCATTCAGCGGGGTTGATGTTCCATGCGCATTTATATAATCAACATCTTCCGTTTTAATGCCTCCGTCTCTTAAAGCTTCCCGCATTGAACGAAAAGCGCCTTCACCTCCAGGAGCTGGAGCAGTAACATGATATGCATCGCCTGTTAAACCGGCGCCTATAATTTCAGCATATATTTTTGCACCGCGTTTTTTAGCGTGTTCCAATTCTTCCAGAATAAGAGTTGCAGAACCTTCACCGATAACAAATCCGTTCCTGTCTTTATCGAATGGTCTTGATGCTTCTAAATATCTATCATTCCAAGTTGATAATGCGCGAGCAGAATTAAAACCTCCAACCGCCATTCGAGTAACTGAAGCTTCGGCTCCGCCTGAGACTATTAGATCCGCAGAACCGCGCTGGATAATAAATAACGCATCGGCAATTGCATGAGTTGAAGTTGCACAGGCTGAAGTAGTTGCATAATTAGGTCCTTTCAAATTGAATTTTATTGAAATATGACCGGCTGCGATATCCGAGATCATCATCGGTACAAAGAATGGAGAAATTTTTCTTGGTCCCCCGTGAACAAAATTTGTGATCTGATCTTCTAATGTTTGAATACCGCCAATTCCACTTCCGTAAATTACGCCGAATCTTTCCCTGTCAACCGCATCCAAATCAATATTGGAATCATCCATTGCCATAATAGCTGTAGCAACGGCATATTGAGTAAAAAGATCCATACGTTTTACTTCTTTCCTGTTCAGATATTTTTCAACATCGAAGTCTTTTATTTCACAAGCAAACTTAGTTGCAAACTCGGTTGCATCAAATTTAGTTATAAGATTTGCACCGCTTTTCCCTTTCAGCATATTTTTCCATGTCTCATCCACATTATTACCAATTGGGGTAAGTGCTCCTATCCCTGTAATGACTACACGTCTACGACTCATAAAATCTCCTTGTGAAGTAAAAAAATAAGGCTGCTTAAAAAGGAATTTAATTCCACTAAGATCAGATTCCCGATCTAACGATTGTTACTTTTTAAGCTGCCTTTGTAAAAAGAATTAACCTTTTAATTCGGTTAAATATTTAACTGCGTCACCGACTGTTCCAATTTTTTCAGCATCTTCGTCAGGTATTGAGACATCAAATTCAGATTCAAATCCCATTACTAATTCTACTATATCCAATGAATCAGCGCCAAGATCATTAGTGAAAGATGCTTCCGGTGTGATCTGTGATTCTTCGACACCTAATTTGTCCATTATTATTTCTTTAACTTTTGCTTCGATATCCATTTTTACTCCTTTTGTTTTTTGGATTATTTTGTTGAAAAAAATAAATTACATTACCATACCGCCATCAACAGCAAGTACTTGCCCTGTCATGTAATCAGCATCCGGGCTGCACAAAAATGCTACTACTTTTGCAATGTCCTCAGGTTGACCCATTCTTTTTAAAGGGACATTTGTTAATAGTGCTTCTCTCTGTTGATCATTCAGCTTCGCCGTCATATTAGTTTCAATAAAACCTGGGGCAATTGCATTTACATTAACATTTCGTGATGCCAATTCTCGTGCAACGGATTTTGTGAATCCTATTACGCCTGCTTTTGATGCGGCATAATTAGTTTGCCCCGGATTTCCAATTAAACCTACAACTGAAGCAATATTTACAATACGACCAAAACGCTGCTTTATCATGGGTTTCATAGCAGCTTTCGTATAATTAAAAACACTTTTTAAATTTATGTTTATCACTGAATCAAATTCAGCTTCACTCATTCTAAGAAGTAAATTATCTCTCGTAATACCGGCATTATTGACCAAAATATCTACGCCGCCCATTTTTTCATTTGCAGCTTGTACTGTAGCCTCGGCTTCATCAAACTTTGAAGCATCCGCTTTAAAGCCGTAAACCTTCACCCCTTCAATACCAATTTCTTTTTGAATTTCTGCAGCATGTTTTTCAAAATCGTCGTCCGGTACCATTATATCAGAGAACATTACACTTTCACAATTCCTTTTGGCAAGTTCCATTAAAATCGCTTTACCAATTCCTCGTGAACCGCCTGTTACAATAGCCCTATATTTTCTTCCTTCTTCCATACAATTTCTCGTTTTCCAACTTTTTATAATGATTAAATAATTATCGGAAATAATATACAATATATCATTTTATATTTCCAGTTGAATAGCCTTAGATTTTATTTTAATACATCAATTTAACTTTTCTAAATCTTCCAGTTTTTCAACTCCCCAAACCTTAACATCTTTGTTGATCCGCTTTATCAGACCTTGTAATACCTTGCCAGGACCAATTTCGATAAATTCCGTTGCACCGTCAGCAATCATATTTATTACAGATTCTTCCCATCTAACAGGTGAAGACAATTGCTCGAAAAGAAGGTTTTTAATTTCTGATGATTGCATAACCGGTTTTGCCGTTACATTTGCATATACCGGAACGTCTGCATTATTAATATTAGTTTCATCCAGTTTGGTTTGTAACTTTTCCTTTGCTGAAGCCATAAGCGGCGAATGAAAAGCTCCGCTTACAACCAACTCCTTTACCAGTTTGGCTCCTTGATCTTTTGCAATAGACATTGCTGATTTTACACCGTCAACAGAACCGGAAATAACAACCTGACCGGGAGAATTAAAATTAGCACATTGCACAATACCATTTGATGAAGCTTTATCACAAATTATTTCTACAGTGTCCGGTTGAAGTCCAATAACAGCAGCCATTGTCCCGGGTTGTTCAATCCCGGCTTGAAGCATCGCTTGTCCCCTGGTTCTCACAAGTTTAAGCGCATCAATAAAAGCAATAGCTCCTGCAGCAACTAAAGCAGAATACTCGCCAAGCGAATGTCCCGCCACCATATCCGGTTTAATGGACTTAACTTTTTCAAGCAGCACTACACTATGTAGAAATATTGCAGGTTGTGTAATATCGGTTTGTTTAAGAGAATCAATCGGACCGTTGAACATTACATCGGTAAGAGAAAATCCCAATGCATCATTTGCCGAATCCATTAGTTCTTTAGAACCTTGATATAGGTCATTTCCCATCCCGACAAACTGTGAACCTTGCCCGGGGAAAACAAACGCGAGTTTACCCATTAGTCAATTCCCCAGACTAAATGCATTGCACCCCAAGTGTAACCGCCGCCAAATGCAGCAAGGATAAGATTATCTCCCTTTTTAATTTTACGGTCACGGTAATATTCTGTTAAGCATAACGGAATAGTAGCCGCAGTTGTATTGCCGTATTTTTGAATATTGATCGTAACTTTATCGGGAGAAATACCCATTCTCTTTGCGGTAGCGTCAATAATTCTCAAATTAGCTTGATGAGGAACAAGGTAAGCAATATCATCAGAATTCAAACCGCACTTTTTCATAACTTCAGCAGAAACATCCGCCATTCCTTTAACCGCAACTTTAAAAACTGCTTTACCATCTTGATAAATATAATGCTCTCCGTTATCTACCGTTTTATGCGACGCAGGTTTAGCACTCCCTCCCGCCTTCATATAAAGATCATTTCTCCCGGAACCATCTATGTGGAGAATTGACTCTTTAACCCCCAAACTCGGATCATCCGAAGGCTCAAGCAATACAGCTGAACTTGCATCTCCAAATAAGATACATGTATTTCTATCGGTGTAATCTATAATAGAGCTCATTTTATCTGCACCGACCACCACTACTTTTTTATATTTACCGCTTTTAATAAAATTAGCGCCGTTTTCTAAAGCAAAAAGGAAACCTGAACATGCAGCAGAAAAATCAAAGCCCCATGCGTTTTTAGCGCCGATATTATCTTGAATAAGGCAGGCTGTTGCCGGGAAAAACATGTCGGGTGTAACTGTTGCAACAATAATAATATCTATATCTTCCGGGTCAGTATTGGTTGATTTTAAAAGATCTTGAACAGCTCTAGTACCTAAATCACTTGTCGCGCCGTCTTCAATTATTCGTCTTTCAACTATACCGGTTCTTGTTCTAATCCATTCATCATTGGTATCAACAATCGATTCAAAGTATTTGTTGTCCAATACTTTATCGGGAACATACATCCCGACTCCTGTGATCACTGCGCTTATTTCATTATTTTTCTGCATATTCAGCCAATGTTCCTTTAATTTTATTTACAATATTTTTATCGTACATTTCTTTAGCCCTAAGAACCATATTTTTTATTGCTAAAGGTGAACTTGAACCATGTCCTATTATACTGATACCATTAACGCCAAGCAAAGGAAGCCCGCCTGTATTTTCAGGATTCGCTTTTTTCAATGCTTCTTTCAGAGGACCTCTGACCATTCCGATCTTTAGCTTATTCGTTAACCCAAGTTCAGCATAATTTTTAAAAGTCGCTTTCAAAAAAGGAATTATACTCTCGGCAAATTTCAAAATGATGTTTCCGATAAAACCGTCGCAGACAACAAGGTCTGCGGTTCCCTTGAAAATATCATTACCTTCAACATTACCAATAAAATTCAGTTCCGATTCTCTTAATAATTTGCTGGCATCGGCAGTTAACTTATATCCCTTGCTTTCCTCTTCGCCAACGTTTAATATACCAACACGAGGATTGTTAATACTATAAATATTTTCAATGAGAATTTTACTTAAGAGTGCAAACTCAAAAATATGCTGGGGTTTCGAATCAACAAACGCACCAACATCAGCAACAAATGTAAATTCCCCTTTTTCATTAGGAAGCGGTGCTGTTAGTGTCGGACGTGAAACGCCTTTGATTCTTCCTATTCCGAAAATAGAATTTACAACCATTGCGCCGGTATTGCCCGCGCTTACTAAAGCATGAGCCTCTCCCGATCTAACAAGTTTTGCACCGACAGCCATTGATGAATTCGGTTTGGTTTTCATCGTCTCTGTCGGATGATCATGCATATCAATTACTTGTTCAGCATGAATAATATACTTTTCATCAAACTTCAGATTATTTGATTTTATTTCATCAATAATCTTTTCTTTTCTGCCGACCAGAAGAAGATCGAAATCACCAGACTCATTATATGCTTCAATAGCGCCTAGAACTTCGTTGCGAGGAGCGAAATTACCGCCCATCGCATCAACTGCTACAACACATTTTGTTTTCGAATTTCCAGTCATTTTGGAAGTTTGATTATGATTCTGGGACAAACATTGAGCGTCCGGCGTAATATCCGCAGCTTGGACAAGCTCTGTGACTTAATTTTAATTCGCCACAGTTTGAACATGCACTTAAAGAAGGTGCTGAAGCTTTGTAATGTGTTCTTCTTTTGTCTCTTCTGCTCTTTGATATTTTCCGTTTAGGATGTGCCATTTTACTTACCTTCTATTTAATTTAGATTACTTTTGAGCTTCTTTAATTTTTCCCATACCGGGTTTTCAACTTCGGTATTACAATCACATTCCGATTTGTTTAGATCTTTTCCGCAAACCGGGCATAAACCTTCGCATTCATCACTACATAAAATCTTCATCGGCAATGATAGCTTCAATATTTCAGTTACATCTTCTGAAAGGTCTATTTTATCATCTTTTGGTGTAAGATAATGAATTCCGGAACTATCAGTACTTGCTTCACCGCTTTCGTATACAATAAAGTAAATGTTTTGAAAATGTTCGGAATAACTTCTCTTAAATTCTGTTATACACCTATCACACGTAAGATTTGCATTAAAACTAACATCGCAGTCAATTATCATCTGTCTGTGCGATTTGTCTAATTTGCATTTAACTTTTAATTTGCCAAAAAATCTATTATCTAGCTCAAGATCATCAATATCTTTCAGAAATTCAAAATGATGAACACCATCATCATAATTTGTGAATTTTATTTTCATCTGTATATCACTCTTGTATGATGAAACACCCATAATGTACAAACCAGTTCCATCAAACGCTATAAATAATTTAGCTTACAAATTTACTTATTATGACATATATAATCAAGAAAAACAATTACTTACCTTATTTTAGATAATTTAAGCCTAATTACAGAGATTTGTCCGAAGGACTCCCCTCGGAGATTCAATAGATGAAGTCTTTGTCATCTAAATTTCTTTCCTATTGCATAATCTCGGTTTAACTTATTACAACCTAATTTTAAAATTTATTGATGATGTTTTTATTAAATTACATTATTTCTAAAAATAATTCAGTTTGAGTTTAACCGGATGATCCTAATTTCCTTAATTGCAGCAGTCATTCCAATGCTGTTCTATCTGATCCTACTTTGGAAATTTGACAAATATGAACCTGAACCGTTACAATTTGTAATCTTCCATTTTCTTTGGGGCGCCTCAATAGCTGTTGCTCTCGGATTTATCGGGGGCAAGGTTATGTCCTTCCCGCTTGAAATATTGGTTCAAGAACCGGAGAAAGCCAGTTTTATACAAATTATCTTAATTGCTCCAATTGTGGAAGAACTTTCTAAGGGTCTTCTCCTTTTTTGGACAGTCAACAACAAACGTTTTGATAATCTAACCGACGGATTGGTTTACGGCGGAGCGATCGGTCTTGGTTTCGGAATGACCGAAAATTTTCTTTACTTCATCACCTTCGGTGATACAATTACAAGTTTGATCTGGCTTATAATAATCCGCTCTGGTTTTTCAGCTGTAATGCACAGTATGTCAACCGCTGCATTCGGAGCTTTATTAAGTGCAAGTAAATATTCAAAAGAAAGGAATAAAAAATTATTAGTTATTGCTGGATTTGTAATCGCTATATCTATTCATTTCATTTGGAATTTAAGTGTTAGCTTTGCGGAAACATTTTTATTCGGGATGCTTTTCATTGTGGTTATTGTTGGAATTTTCATCGCAGTGTTCATCTTCGCTTTGCGATTTGAAAAACAAATTATAAAGAAAAAATTAAGTGATGAAATTCCTGAGGAATATATCCGGATACTTCTTTCTTCACTTAGGAATAGCAGAGGATGGTTTATCGAGGAATATAGAAAAGAATTTATTGACTCATCTATCACATTAGCTTTCAGAAAACATGAATTTGAAATATCACCTAAAAAGGAAGAACATTATATTGATGATATTCATAAATTACGCATTACGATTCAAGAATTACTTGTACTGAACAATAACAAGGGAAACAACATATGAAACCAGTCGGTTTATTCGGAGGGACTTTCGATCCAATACACATAGGTCATCTGATCACAGCTCAGTCTGTATTTGAAATACACAGACTTCAAAAAATAATTTTTATGCCTGCTTATGTTTCTCCTTTGAAAATAGATTATCTTTCTGCTTCATCGGAAGATAGGACAAAAATGGTAGAATTAGCGATCAAGGATTATCCTTATTTTGAGTTGAGCCGATATGAAATTGAAAAACACAAAATTTCCTACACTATTGATACATTAAAGAATCTCAAAAAAAGATATGACAAAGTTGAGCTGATCATTGGTTACGATAACTATTTAGTATTCAATAAATGGAAACAAGCTGATGAAATCCTTCAGCTTGCGAAAGTTGTTGTACTAAACAGAAGAGTTGATAAAATGGGAAAAGATGAACAAGATGAGAGATTCATTTTTATTGATAATCCAATAATACAAATTACATCAACCGAGATAAGAGAGAGAGTCAGAAAAAATATGCCGATAGATTTCCTCGTCCACCCAAAAGTAAAAGAATACATTGAAAAGAAAAATCTTTATTCAGGAAGCAGATGATAAACGATAAATTACTGGATGGGCTTTACAATAAGGAGAAGCGCTCAATTGCAAGATTGATATCAATAATAGAATCGGAAAATGAATTATCGTTCGAGTATCTGAAAGCAATACACAAAAGAACGGGCAAAGCTTATCGAATTGGAATAACCGGTCCTCCGGGAGCAGGAAAATCCACTATCACAAATCAAATTGCTAAAATATATTTGTCTCAATCAAAATCTGTTGCAATTATTGCGGTCGATCCGACAAGTCCGTTTACCGGCGGTGCACTGCTTGGTGATAGGATACGAATGAACGAAATTGGGATGAGCGAAGATGTCTTCATCAGAAGTATGGCAACCAGAGGCAGTTTGGGTGGTCTCAGCCGTAAAGCTGTTGACAGCGCAGATATTTTTGATGCAGCCGGGTTTGATTATATAATTTTTGAAACTGTTGGTGTTGGGCAATCGGAGCTGGACATTGTAAAAGCTGCTGACACTACTCTTGTTACGCTTGTTCCCGAATCAGGAGACTCAATACAAGCAATGAAAGCTGGTCTTATGGAAATTGCCGATCTGTTTGTTATTAATAAGTTTGATAGACCAGCCGCAGAAAATGCATTCATGTCACTACAGACAATTCTCAATTTTCGTTCGGACGAGCCGAATGATTGGAAACCGCCAATTCTTAAATCAGTTGCGACTACTAATGAAGGAATTGATGAAATATTCAACACAATTAATGCACACCGTTCGTTCTTGCTGAATAATGATCTGTTTCAAAAAAAGCGCGCTGAGAATTTAAAGTTAAGAATCAAAGATATAGTTTTGGAAAAACTTACTCGGAAACTTTGGAGTTCAAATAATAATAACCTGCTTGAAAAATCTTTGAATGACATTTTATCTGGTAAGCTGTCACCATATGAACTTGCCGAAGAGATCATCGCAAAGTTTGATTAATAGAAACCTTTGTATAACCTATTTCAGCATTCTGTTTTGAGTAATATGGCTCTAATATTTGCTGCTTTAAAGTCTTCACTTAAAAGCTACGCTTTACAAGTCGGGGGTCTGCCGAAGCTATCCTTACTATAGTAGTATATGAAACGGAACAAAGTGAGCAATAAATATTATTAAAAAAATAAAATTGCTTCAATTTTTCAGGTTATGCAAAGACTCCCTAATTCACAATTCAAGCTTAACTATCATAATTCCCAATAAAATAAACTGGAAACATAACGACAATATAAGAATCCCTTTAATTTATCTATATTTCTTACTAATTTATCGACATCATTTTTTAAGATTAATATTCTTTTAGAGCATGGACGATAATTTCATAGACGAAATAGTTAAAGAAGCAAAATTAGGGAAAAGACCTGCTTTTAAAGAGTTATGTGAGATAAATCTTAAAAAGATTTATAACCTTGCCTATCGTATGCTACTTACACCCGAAGATGCAACCAGAGTCACATCCAAAACTTTCATTGAAGCATGGGAGAATCTAAAACATTTACGTAGTGATCAAAAATTTGATAGTTGGATAAAGAGTATTGCTATCCACAAAATTCTGGATGAAGCAAAAATTGGAAAAAGCACAAAATCCTCTGGTAAGACGAATGATGATAAAAGTCCTAATATTGAAAGTATCAACACAAAAAATGTTTTTGAATTGTTAATAATGTCACAACCAAAAATTGACAGAATAGTTTATATTCTTCATGACCTTGAAGATTATTCCTATAGAGATATTGCAGATTTTATGAATGGGTTAACAATTCCTCAAATAAAAGCAATTGTAAGAAGAACAAGAGAAAATTTAGTAGAAGCAATTAAATATGCCTAACGAAGAACAAAAAATATTACTTCACGATTATTTTGATGGACTTCTTTCTCCGGAAGAAGAGGCGGATTTTCAAACTTTGTTGATGGAAAACAGAAGTCTTGCAATTGAGTTGGGAAAATTGAAAGATCTAAAACGCCGATTAAAGAATATGCCTCTCAGTTTTGAACCTCCGCCTAAGATCATAAATAATATTACAGACAAACTTCTTACACTTGAAAGCACACAGAAAGAGGAAAAGTCTAAGAAAAGATCTTCTCGTAAGAATAAAAAAACAGAAAAGAAAAATAGGAAAACAAGTAGCGAAGTTATACTGAATATCATTATAATCATTCTGTTATTAGCTCTTGGCGCTGGTGGCGTTTATTATTTTTATTTTATTAATAAAGTAGAAGCAACCTGGAGAATTTCTCCGATATCCGGACAATACAAAATCGGGAATAATATTCATCCGCTTAAAGAGATATCCGAAGAACAGATATTTAAACTTGGTAAAAATAGTGAGGCAGAGATTTATATAAATGATATAGGAACGCTTCATCTCAAAGGAAAAACTGTACTAAAAGTTATCAGTATTGATCCAGACCATGGTTCGATTAGTTTAAGTTACGGACACTTGGAATATATTCCCAAACCGTCATTAGGACAATTTCAAATAGTGATGAATGACTTGCTAATTACAAGTAAAAACTCAAAGTTCGAAATTTATTCTGATGATCTTGGTGATTTTACAATAGAAATTTTATCAAACTTTCTTGAGATTAAATTTAAAGAGATTGTTCTTAGGTTTGCTCACGATTATGTTGTTAAAATAGAGGCAGGTCAAGTATTGAAAACTCCATACAGCATTAAAACATCGCCGGAGTTCATAAAATTATTGAATGATTATGATTATAATCACGATACTAATATGTTGTTAAAAATAATCGATACAGCTTCGAAAAATGATGCGCTTACATTACACTTTTTACTATCGCAAGTTGACCCGGCAAAGCGTGAACTAATAATTGATAAACTAAATACCATCATTCCCCTTCCCTACGATGTTGATAAAGGTAAAATACTCATCCTTGATAAGCGGGAAATGAATAAATGGTGGAATGAAATTTACAGCGATATATATTGATTAATAGGGCTAAGTTCTAAGCAAAAGCAATACAGCAAAATAAAAAGTATCTAAAAGCCCAACTTTTAGCTTAATTTGCTGTTAATTATTTTTATTCAATGTTCTTTTCATATGAGAAAACATTAATGATCATAAAAGTTGGGCTTTTTGAATCTATATTATTTTTAATATGTTAATAATGCTGTTGTTATTAGAACTCAGCCATTAATAGTAAGTATATGTTATTCCGGTAATCTTTTACAAAAGGGGTTCTTTCGGAATAACCGTGTTATAAAAACTTCTCATTGAATATGCATATGCAAATAATTAATTTAACTCGGTCTTCTTATCTTTCACAAACATCCAGAATAAAGCAGAGATCGCAAGTGTTACTCCGCTTATTAGGAACACGATATTTTTATCAACAGAACTCTGCACGATCAAGCCAACGGCTAAACTTACCAGCAATTGAGGTATAACAATAGAAAGGTTGAACATTCCCATATAATATCCCATCTTGCTTTTATCAACTACTTCGGACATAATTGCAAATGGGAGTGAAACTATAGCAGCCCAGCCTATTCCTGCAACCCCCATCAGAACATAAAGGGAATACTCACTGGAACCAAAGAAAGCAATTGCAAAATATCCGACGGACATAATTGCCACACTCAGCATTTGTGTTTTCACTCTTCCTATCCGTTCGGCAATAGGTTCAAGTACAAAAGCAGGTAACAGCGCGCCGACAGCATTAAGTATTAAAAACGAAACAGAAATTATCTGCCCGGTTTTTAGATCGATCGCTTTTATCATCTCTGCTGTTGCTCCATCCGGGGTTGGATTCATTTTCTGCGTTATAAATGCGATTATAAAAACGAACATCGTCTGTACACCGATCCATGAAAATGCATTGGCAAAACTGATCTTCAAAAATGCGATGAGGTCTGTCTTGGATGCTGAATCTTCCTCGCTCTCATCCTCTACTTTTACAAGAGCTTTTGGCTCCTCAATAAAAAGTGACGGGATGATGGTAAAGAGAAGCACTAAACCAACACCGAAATAGATAAGGAAATAATTTCCCCAGATCGCCCCAATTGCATAAGCCAAAACGCCAAAACTGCCGGATATTGTCTGCATCCAAGTATAGCCTTTCGTACGTGGGTTCCCTTCCGGTGTAACATCTGCGATAATTGACCGCGTAGGGTTGAAGCTTACATTAATAGATAGATCCAGAGTAAGAGCTATCACCATTGCAATAACTATTAAGTTATCAAATGAAAGTGCATCATTGATCACACCTATATTCGGTAAAGCCAGCAGCATTAAAGCAGCAAGTGTTCCGCCGACAATAATAAATGGTCGTCTTCTTCCACCGAGGAACCAAACTTTATCACTTATGAACCCTACAATCGGCTGTGCTATCAAACCGGCAATAGGTCCTGCAGCCCAAACAAATCCCATTTCATGAAGGTCTAATCCAAACTGAGTAACAAGAATCCAACTGAGTGCAGATATCTGAACCGATAAGGCAAAACCCATTGCAGTAGCCGGTAGACTAAGAAGCACATAAAATATATTAGATAATTTTTTCTGAATCTCGATCATAAATTCTCCGAAACTTGATGTCGTTATATAAATGATTTTGCAAGATAGTAATTAAAAGATTGATTTTCCTTTTCATTTGCTCACAAAATAATTATTTACCTTAAACAAGTTGCAATTGAAAGGAGTTCAAAATAACTTTGTTGGTTGATTTTTTATAATTATGCCAAAGACAGCAGAAAAAAATATAACCAGTAATCGTAAAGCATTTCACGAGTATTTTATAACTCAAAAAATTGAGGCTGGTATTTCGTTGCTCGGTACTGAAGTAAAGGCTCTGCGTACAGGCAAGGCAAACCTTGTGGATGCTTATGCAGCAATTAAAAACGGAGAAGTTTGGCTGGTAAATGCACATATCGGCTTTTACGATCACGGGAATATTAATAACCACGAACCTTTAAGAAAAAGGAAACTTTTATTAAAAAAAAGTGAAATCAAAAAGTTAACAGTTAAATTGAATGAAAAAGGTTTTACGTTAATTCCGCTACGTCTCTACTTTTCTAATGGAAAAGTAAAGGTTGAACTTGGTTTGGCTCACGGTAAAAAATCATACGACAAGCGCGAAGCCATTGCCAAACGTGATGCACAGCGCGATTTGGATAGACGAGTTAAGTTGTAAATTCTGGATACTAGATTCTGGCTTGGTCACCTTTGGTGGGATATTAGATGCTGGATACTAACGAATTAAAAAGATTGAATAATAAATATTAACAAGGAAATAAGTTGAGTAACAAAATTAAATTTCCACCATTAAATGAGCAGTTGGAAATAATTAAACGAGGCGCTTCGGAAATAATTCCAGAAGAAGAATTGATTAAGAAATTAGAGAAGTCAATTGAAAGTGGTAAACCGCTGAATATTAAATTGGGCTGCGATCCGACGCGTCCCGATCTACACCTTGGGCATTCGGTTGTGCTGAGAAAGTTAGCACAGTTTCAAGAACTTGGACATCAGGCAATATTAATTATTGGAGATTTTACAGCACTTATCGGTGACCCCTCCGGAAGAAATACAACTCGACCGCCTTTGACTGATACAGAGATTGAAGAGAATGCAAAATCTTATTTTGAGCAGGCGTATAAGATTCTGGATAAAGAAAAAACTAAGATCGTTTATAATTCGGAATGGCTCGGAAAGATGAATTTTGCCGATGTAATAAAGTTAGCTTCCAAATATACCGTAGCTCGGATGTTAGAGAGAGACGATTTTACAAATCGATTCAAAAGCGGTATTCCAATCAGCATGCACGAGATACTCTACCCGCTTGCTCAGGCAATGGATTCGGTAGCAATTGAAAGTGATGTTGAACTTGGCGGAACCGATCAGAAATTTAATCTTCTAGTCGGACGCGACATACAGCGCGAACATGGTATGGACCCACAGGTCATCTTAACAATGCCAATTCTTGTTGGGACAGATGGTGTTGAGAAGATGAGCAAATCGTATGATAATTATATAGGCATCAGTGATTCTCCTAAAGAGATTTACGGCAGAACATTATCAATACCGGATAATATAATCTACAACTACTACGAAGTTGCAACTGATGTTTCATCCGAGGAATTAAAAGAGATCAAATCTTACTTGGAAGATGAGACAAAGAATCCGCGTGATCTTAAACGACAACTCGCGCGTGCACTGGTCGAGATGTATCATTCGAAGGAAGCGGCAATTCAAGCCGAGCAAGAATTCGATAATGTCTTTATCAATAAAGGAATTCCGGAGGATATCCCTGAATATAAACCGGAATACTCCAAGCATGACAATTATCGATTTAATAACAAAAGTTAACTTCGCTCCGTCCAAGGGTGAAGCGCGTAGACTGATTCAGCAAGGCGGTGTCTCGATAGATGGAGAGAAAATTTCAGATATTTTTCAAGAAATTGTTTTTGACTCTGAAAAGATATTAAAAGTAGGCAAAAGGAAATTTATTAAATTGCTGCCGAGCGATTGACAACATTAGTTATCGAGGTTAGATTTTGAAGAGGAGATAAAATGTACGTTCCCAAAAAAATATTTTTTACTAAAGGTGTTGGAAGGCATAAAGAGTACTTGGCTTCTTTTGAATTAGCTTTACGACATGCAGAAATAGAAAAATACAACATTGTTAGTGTAAGCAGCATATTCCCTATCGGCTGTAAGAAAGTTTCTTTAGAACAAGGATTAGAAGAACTTTTCCCCGGACAGATTGTACATGCAGTAATTGCGCGCAACGCTACAAATGAACCGGGCAGGAAAATTGCAGCTTCAATAGGAACAGCTATTCCGGCAGACAAAACATTGTACGGATATCTTTCAGAACATCACCCGTTTGGTGAAACTGCTGATAGAGCCGGCGACTATGCCGAAGACCTTGCCGCCGGTATGCTTGCTACCACTTTGGGTATTGAAAATTTTGATCTGGACGAAGCATGGAATGAAAAACAGCAGATATTTAAGCTCTCAGGTAAAATTGTCCGTACTTCAAATATTACACAATCAGCTTTGGGGCATAAGGACGGTTTGTGGACAACTGTAATTTCAGCGGCAATTCTACTACCTTAATTTTTTTTGGCTGAATTCTAATAAAAGCAGCAATTATACTTCTCTTTAAGAGTCCTTTGGACAACCCCGTTGGGGTTGTATATTGTTTTTTGTTTCTTTTTAACTATGGGTTTTACCCATAGTTACTATATTTTGAACTGTTTCACAGTTCTTATTGACTGCGAAGCAGTCAAAGTTTTAATAACCACGGATAAAATCCGTGGTTAGATATGATATAAAACTAAAAGGAACTACGGAGTAGTTCTCCGAAGGAGTCTTACAGACAAGTTAAACTTAATATATTGCTGACTTGCTTAGAACTCAGCCATTTTTTTACAATCCTCTTTCAACTAACTGATTCTTTTT
>JAADIB010000069.1:12456-13395 GCA_013151565.1 Chlorobiota bacterium | reverse complement strand
ATTATTCTGATAATCATAATGTTAAAAATGTATTATTAATCGGAGCAAGTTTTATTGGATTGGAAGTTGCTGATGCATTTAAGTCTTCCGGCAAGAATGTTATTATACTTGATTCACAGGAGCATCCAATGCCTAATAGTGAAGTTGAGATACAGCATTTAATAGAAGATACAATAACGGAGCACGGTGTTGAGTTTATAGGTAGTGCGGGAGCAACCCAGTATATAATTGAAGAAAACATACTAAAAGGATTCAAATTTGAAGGAAGAACAAAGGAAATTGATTTGGTGATAGTTGCGATAGGATTTGCTCCCAATAATTCTCTAGCGGTAAAAGCAAATCTGGACTTGGGAGCATTTGGTGGGATCAAGGTCGATTCTAAACTTAAAACATCCGATCCGAATATTTTTGCCGCTGGTGATAATACGGAAGTTGTTAACCAAGTGACAAACCGTCCGGACTATATGCCTATTGCAACAATTGCTCATAAGCAAGGACACATTGCGGGAGCAAATGCTGCGGGAGCATATGAGTTCATGAAGCCAGTATTAAAAAATATTGCTGTAAAAGTTTTTGATAAAACATTTTCTTCAGTTGGGTTAACGAGTGATGAAGTACAGAGAATGAGATATGTTTCTAAGTCTGTTTCCGCGGTTACATATAATATAATAAAGGTAATGCCGGGAAGCAGTAAGGTATTCGGAAAGATTATTTTTAATTCGGACACAAAGTTAATTTACGGTGCATCATTTTATGGAAAGGAAGAAGTAATCGGATTTGCAGATATGATCGCCTCCTTTATTCAGAATAAAATTCCCGGAGATAAACTTGCTGAGATCAATTTTAATTACACACCGCCGAGATCACCATTCATTAATTTGCTGTCAATACTAGGCAGAAAAATAGTAGAGGAAGGGAAATGAAAAATTTAACTATCAT
>JAADIB010000069.1:0-12362 GCA_013151565.1 Chlorobiota bacterium | reverse complement strand
TAGCTTCTGAGATCAGCAAACAATTTGTGCTAGATGAAATTGAAGTTGAATCACCTCTTGAAGTTACACAAGGTTATAAGCTTTCAAAGCAGATTGTACTTGTACCGGTATTAAGAGCAGGATTAAGTTTGGTGAACTCTTTTATTGAAATGATTCCTCAGGCAAAAGTGGGGCATATTGGATTGCAGAGAGATGAAGAAACTCTGCAGCCCGTAGATTATTATTATAAAGCACCTAAGCATCTGGATATTTCTTCTGTAATAATTTTGGATCCTATGTTAGCAACTGGAGGCAGCGCTTCTGCTGCTGTTAAGTTTCTAAAAGATAAGGGAGCACGAGAATTATATATGGCGAGTTTAATTGCATCACCGGAGGGTGTTGAACGTATGGAAGCGGAGCATCCGGATGTTATGATCTACACCGCTACTTTGGATAGAGAATTAAATGAAAATGGATATATTCTACCCGGACTTGGGGATGCAGGAGACAGAACTTTTGGAACTTTATAAATATTGACTTGTTCCTATTAATGATGTTATAATTACACTTAGGAAAAATTATATAACATATTATAAAATAATAGAATAGATGTTGTTATATAATGCTGTAAAATTTTCACTGATCTTTAAACATTTTAATATATTTTACTGTAATTTCATAATTGGATGAAAGAATTAAAAGAAGAATATCGAAGGAAACTGCTAAACGATCTTATAGATACTTGTAAAACGTATCTTACAACAGTAGATGAAGAAATGATTGCGAAAGCTTTTCGTTTAGCTTATGAAGCACACATAAATAACTTCCGTGCTTCCGGTGAGCCATACTTTCTTCATCCTTATGAAGTTGCATTAATTATTGCAAGGGAAATGCCGCTCGATGATATTTCTGTGGTTGCTGCGCTTCTCCACGATGTGGTGGAAGATACTGACTTCAGTCTCGAGTTTATTTCGAAAGAGATCAGTCCGGAAGTTGCGGAAATTGTGAATGGAGTTACTAAGATCAGCGGTGTCTTTACAGGGCATGAAATTACTCAGGCGGAAAATTATAGAAAACTTCTTTTATCGCTGGTAAAAGATATCAGAGTAATTCTTGTTAAATTTGCCGATCGTCTTCATAACATGCGCACATTGGAATTTGTACCTCCTCAAAAACAAAGAAGAATTGCACAGGAAACTTTGGATATTTATGCTCCGTTTGCAAATAGGTTCGGTTTGGGTAGAGTAAAATGGGAACTGGAAGATCTATCGTTTAAATATTTGAATCATCCAGAGTACGATAGAATAGCTAAAAAAATAAAGGATAAGAGAAGAGAAAGAGAAGCATATATTACAAAGTTTTCCAAACCTATAGAACAAAAATTAAGCGAGCACGGATTAAAATATGAGATCGGCGGAAGAGCCAAACATATTTTCAGTATCTATAAAAAAATGATCGTTCAGAACACTACGTTTGAAAATATTTATGATCTGCTCGCTATCAGAATTATTTTGGAAAGCAATGATCCGAACGAGTGCTATTATGTTCTGGGCGTGATAAATCAGCTTTACAAACCGATTGCCGATCGTTTCAAAGATTACATTTCAATTCCAAAAAAGAATAACTATCAATCGATACATAACACTGTTATTGGTCCAGGCGGCAGGCTTGTTGAAGTCCAGATCAGAACAAGGAAAATGCATGAAATAGCCGAACGCGGTGTTGCAGCTCATTGGAAATATAAAGAGAACTTTGTCCAAACTGATAGTGCATTGGAAGAGTGGATAAATTGGGTTAGAGATATTTTTGAGAATGTTTCAAAGAGTGAGGCTCCAAAAGAACTGCTTGCCAGTTTTAAGTTGAACCTTTACCAGGATGAGATTTATGTCTTTACTCCTAAAGGAGATTTAAAGCGTTTACCTAAGAAGGCAACCCCAGTTGATTTTGCATTTGAGATTCATAGTCGAGTTGGATTTAATTGTATTGGGGCAAAAGTAAACGGAAAGATCGTTCCTCTTAATACAATTCTGCATAGTGGCGATCAGGTTGATATCATAACATCCAAAAATCAGAAACCGAACAGAAGCTGGCTGCAGTTTGTTCAAACTCATAAAGCGAAAGCAAATATCCGTAAGTACTTGAATCAGGAAGAGCAAAAAATTGTTCAAACCGGCAAAGAGATCTGGGAAAAGAGACTGAAGAAGAGCAAGAAAGTTTTCGAGAAGGATGAGATGAACCGGCTGGTTAGAAAACTTAAGTTTGATAATCATAATCAGTTTTATACTGCTATTGCTCATAATAAATTGGATTTAAATGAAATAATTGAACCATCGGAAATCAAAGAAGAAAAACCTGCTCCTGAACTTGAATATGAAAATTTCGCTGAATTGGCTAGAACTTCCTCAAATAAAGGGATTTTAGTTGAGGACGAATATAAGGGTATCGACTATATTTTTGCCAAATGCTGTAACCCTATTCCGGGTGATCCTATCGTTGGTTATATTACCATCGGTGAAGGAATGAAAATCCATAGGCGTGACTGTAAAAATCTGATTCATATGGTTAAAACCAACGAGGAGAAATTAGTTCAAGTTAAATGGGCTGAAGATAAAGGGGGATATTTTGTCGCAGGCATTAACATTCGTGGTGATGATAAACCGGGACTTCTAAGTTATATATCCAATTCCATTACTAGTTACAGAAACACTAATATCAAAGCGATAAACATTAGTGCGCAAGATTCAACGTTTACAGGAACGGTGACAGTTTATGTGGCAGATCTGGAGCACTTAAGCAGATTGATTGAACGGCTTAAAAAAAATAAGGATATCTTCTCAGCCGAACGATTCGATTCATCACATAGCCAGCACTAAAATGGAAAATAAAGAGAAAGCAAGAATTTTAGCAATTGACTACGGTGCAAAGCGGGTTGGCTTAGCGATCACCGATCCGCTGAGAATATTTGCATATCCGCTAATGACATTAAAACGAGACAAGAATTTTTGGAATGATCTGGAGCAAGTTTTTAAGAACTATGATATTGAAACTATCGTGCTCGGCTATCCGCTGAAAGAGGACGGTACAAGATCATCCAGTACGGAGTTGATAGAAAAATTCAAGAAAGAATTAGAAAAGAAAAAATCGATAAAAATTATTCTTGTTGACGAGAGATATTCATCATCGATTGCAAAGGAACGGATTTTGGAAAGCGTTCCCTCAAAAAAGAAAAGAAGAGATAAAAAATTGGTCGATATGAATGCAGCGGCAGTTTTTCTGCAAGATTATTTGGAAATGAATGAGTAAATTAGTGGAGCATTTATTTTATAATTGACATTTTTCACTTATTAAATTATTTTGGAGTTATCTTAATTAAATTTGGGAGCATTATATGACACTAGATGCATTGGGAATGATTGAGACCAAGGGATTGGTCGGGTCTATTGAAGCAGCAGATGCAATGGTTAAAGCTGCAAAAGTTGAATTATTAGGTAAAGAAACAATTGGCGGTGGTTATGTAACCGTTATGGTGCGAGGTGATGTTGGCGCTGTTAAAGCAGCTACAGATGCCGGAGCAGCCGCTGCACAGAGAGTTGGCGAATTGGTCTCAGTTCATGTAATTCCACGTCCACACTCTGATGTAGAAATAATTTTACCAAAGAAATAATAATCATTTAAAATTATGTTACTTGCACTTGGTCTTATCGAAACCAAAGGGCTTGTTGGTGCTATTGAAGCTGCTGATGCTATGGCGAAAGCGGCTAATGTTAAAATTGTTGGTAAAGAAAAAAGTTCCGGAGCTCTTATAACTATAAAAATTGTAGGCGATGTCGCTGCAGTTAAGTCTGCTGTTGATGCCGGCTCTGCTGCCGCTCAACGAGTAGGAGAACTTCTATCGGCTCATGTAATTCCACGTCCTCACGATGAACTCAGTTTTCTTATTGAAGATAAAAAAGGCAAAAGAAAATCAGCGGTTAGCAGTAAAAGTAAAATTCCTACAGCTAAGAAGGTTGAAAAGAAAGTTGAACCCGCGAAAGAGGAATTGGTTTCGGAAACTAAGGAAGATATAAAAGTTGAAAAAGTTCAGGAAAAACCAGTTGAGAAGAAAGTAATAAAAGAAACTGTTAAAGTCGAAAAAGAACCTGAACTGCCTTTAATGGAAGAACCAAAAGTAGAGAAAGTCCCGGAAGAAAAACCTAAAAAGAAAGCCAGCGATGTAAAAGGATTGGATCATCTAGCAAAATTAAGAGCAGAAGCTAAGTCTGAACTGGAAAGTGGAAAAAGCGTCGAACCTGAAAGTAAAGTGAGTAAAGAACTAGATGAAGAAATTCTATTGATGAATGTTCACGAGTTACGAAGGTTAGCAAGAAGTACATCGAATTTCCCGATCAAAGGTAGAGACATTTCGAAAGCAAACAGAAAAGTTCTTTTGGATTATTTTAGAGAACTTTCTTGATCCTTTATCATAAATTGAAAATTTTGAACTCCACTTTATGTGGAGTTTTTTTATTTTTATTTTTGGGATACTACAAAAAAAATATGTTATATTTTTTATTTTAATAAAATTCCTAATTTCTGTAATAGTTTAATGATTTAATGAAACCAAATTTAACAACGATAATATTATCAACAGTATTTGCAATTCTTCTGTGGGTATTTGTTTCCTTTTCAGATGAATATACAACAACTATTACAGTTCCTATTAAGTTCGGTAATTTTAAGGAAGGCTATACAATCCAATATCAATCGGATACTGATGTTTCACTCACTTTAAAAGGTGAGGGGTGGGTGTTAGCACAAATTACTATGGGTCCAAAAAATAAGTTTGAAATTTCAACGGACAATAAAATTGGTAAACAAAAAATACATTTGAATGAAGCATTTTCAAATAATCCTTGGCTTACTTCAAGTGTGCAGATTGTTCGTGTAAACCCGTCACAGATCGATTATACGATTGAGCGGATCAGTTATAAATCGGTTCCGATAGTTCCTAATATTTCAATTGGAACAAAAGAAAATTATGCGCTGGTGTCGGAGGTTAATTTAGAACCGGATACAGTCAGAATTTCCGGTCCTAAAAGTATTATAAGAAAATTAAATGCTGTGATAACTAAAAGTATTGTGTTCGAGGACCTTGACGAAAAGGTTAGCCAGCGGGTTGAACTAGAACCTATCAACCATATCACTTACGAAAATAATAGCTGTGTGCTGAGTTTTGATGTCCAGAAAATTGTTGATAAAAGTTTTGAGGATATTCCCGTAGAAGTGAAAGGAGTTCCTCCTTCAAGGGAATTGCTTCTTTTCCCATCTAAGATCACAGTTACTCTTAGGGGTGGAATAAAAATGTTAGGAACTCTTAAAGCTGAGGAAATTCATGCGTACGTTAAATTCAAGAAAGCTTTCAAAGATACTTTAGGAGTTATTGAGCCTACAATTGAGATACCGGAATACACAAAGATCAGTAATGTTGAACCGAAAACTTTAGAATATATAATCAAACAATATTAAATATGTTTATAACTTTTGAGGGATTGGATTTCTGCGGAAAATCTACCCAAGTAGAAATACTGAAAAAATACTTTGAAGATAGAAATGATAAAGTAGAATTAATTAGGGAACCGGGAGGAACTAAAATTTCTGAAAAGATCAGAAATATCCTTCTGGATAAAAAAAATTCTGAAATGTCTATTGAATCGGAACTGCTTCTTTTCTCTTCCAGTCGTGCACAATTAGTGAGGGAAAAGATCATTCCCCTGTTAGAGCAGGGATACTATGTTATTTCCGATCGTTTTCATGATTCATCAATTGCATATCAAGGTTTCGGAAGAGGTATTGATATCGCAGCGGTTAAAGCAATTCAAAATTTTGCTATTGACGGAGCAGTACCTAACATCACTTTCTTTATTGATGTACCGTTTGATGAGATTCAGAAAAGGCGCGTAAAGCATGGTGAAAAAAATCTTGACAGAATTGAATTATCGAAAAATGAGTTTTATCAAAATGTGTATAAAGGATATTTGGAATTGTGTAAGACAGAAGAAAGAGTTAAACGCATTGACGGTACAAAAAGTATCGATCATATTCACCAGCAGATCATAAGCGAAATTAATTTATTAGAAAAGCAGTAAGGAATAAAAATGTTCAAGAAAAAGATCATAACACTCATCATCATTACATATATAGGGGTCACTGGATTCGTAACTAAAGATTCTGATATATACTTTCAAATATCAAAAAGCATTGACATTTTCGGTAAGGTATATAAAGAGGTAACGCTCAATTATGTTGATAAGGTGAACCCGGAGAATTTTATGGTTTCCGGTATTAAGGGAATGCTTTCATCATTGGACCCTTATACTAATTATATCGATGAAGCAATGAAAAAGGATTTTGATGTTGTTACAACAGGTAAATACGGCGGAATTGGTGCTAGTGTTGGACTACGCAGCGATAAGATAACTATAGTGGAACTGATGGAGGGATATCCTGCACAAAGACAAGGTTTACGCGTTGGTGATATAATTGTGAAGGTTGACAGTATTATAGTGAACAAAGGGAATTATGAAAAACTTAGTTCATATTTAAAAGGTGACCCTGGTAAAATAGTTCAGCTAACTATTGAAAGGGACGGGGTTGAGGATAATTTGCTTTTCGAAATTGTTCTTGAAGAGATCACCGTTAAGAATCTGACATACTACGGTTTTGTCCCGACAGATGGAAATATAGCCTATCTGAAACTGAGCGGTTTTTCCCGTTCTGCCGGAACAGAGGTAAAAAATGCACTTGTTGAACTCAATGGAAAAAGAGAAATTAAAGGAGTTATTCTCGACTTGCGCGGTAACCCGGGAGGGTTGTTAGATCAGGCAATTGATATCTGTGAGAAATTCTTGAACAAAGGGGAGTTGATCGTTTCGGTAAAAGGAAGAGATGATAAATCGTCAACAAAATACTTTGCCAAAGAGGAACCCCTAGTGAAGAATAAAAGTATTGTTGTACTAATAGATGGTGGGTCAGCATCAGCATCCGAGATTGTTGCCGGTGCAATTAAGGATCACGACAGAGGAGTTATTGTTGGCACTCAATCATTCGGCAAAGGGTTGGTGCAGACAGTTGTGCCTTTATCCTTTAATACTTCGCTTAAGATAACCACTGCAAAATATTATACGCCGAGCGGCAGATGTATTCAGAAGATTGATTATTCTAAAAATGCCGATCTATTTGATGTTGATGCTAAAATTAATGATGAGGGTTTTTATACTGATAATATGCGGGAAGTATTCGCTAACGGAGGCATTACACCAGATTCTATTATTTCGAACAAATCTGATTCGAAACAGATACAAGCACTTCTGGCAAGAGGTATGTTCTTCAGATTTGCTACAAACTATTTTAATACAAATAAAGTTACTAATATAGCGCTGCTTAATGATAAAGAACTTTATAATAAATTCATAGAATATATCAATGAGAATAAATTTGAATATTCATCACCCTCTGAAAAATTATTAAAAAATTTGAGAACAATTGCAAAAAAAGAAGAGATGCACGATGATGTATTTAAACTTATTACCCAGCTTGATAGTGAATTTGAAGATGAAAAAATGACGGAGCTGGAAAGGTATAAGACTGAAATAATTTATCGTATCGAAGAAGAATTAGCGGCAAGAATTAAAGGGAGATCGGGCAGAATTCTTGAATCCCTAAAACATGATAAACAGTTTGATGTTGCACTTTCTATTTTAGATAGTAAATCCACTTACAAAAATCTTTTGGGTATGACAAATTAATCCCTTATACATTATAGTATATTTGATTATTGGTTTTATTACCGGAATTCTTTCGGGGTTATTCGGGATTGGTGGCGGTATTGTTTTTTTACCGTCACTTTTTTTTATACTCCCGATTATCGGAATTGACAGCAGCATCGTAACTGTTAGTGCAGTAGCCACTTCGTTGTTTGCCGGAAGTTTTGCATCGGCATCATCGCTTTACAACCATTGGAAGAAAGAAAACATTTCTATTAAAGATGGTTTATTGTTGGGTTTCGGATGTATAATTTCCGCATCCGCAATTCCAAAACTCATTGTGAATTTGGACCCGACAATACTAAGATATCTGATCGCCTTCTTTATTTCTCTTGTTGCCATCAAAATATTTTTCACAAATGATGAAAAACAAAAATCTTATAAAGAGATTGATAAAAAATATCTATTCCTTTTCGGGATTCTATTCGGAGGAATTGCAGCGTTAAGCGGTTTTGGTGGGGGGATATTTTATGTGCCTCTGTTTATGTATTATTTTAAAGGGGATATAAAATTAGCAGTTGGAACTTCAACTATTGCCGTTGTCTTAACCATGATAAGCGCAGTTATTTCATTTGCTATTTTAAATACAAATTGGAATAGTGATCTGTATCAATTCGGATATATCAATCTGCAAGTTGGTTTATTGCTGGGAATCGGCGCTCTTATTGGTGCAAAGATTGGTGTCAATTTCATATTTAAAATTCCTATTCCTGTTTTTAAGAAAATATTTTCCGTATTTTTAATTTTAAGTATTTTAAAAATTCTGCAGGGATGATGAAACCGGAACCAATTATATTAAGGAAAGATCATATTTTCGAAAAGTGTCCAAACTGCGGCGTTGTTGGTAAGCTGCGTCATTCCAGACCTAAGAACTTATTAGAAAATATTTCTAAGTTAGGTATTTGGGACTATTTTAGATGTAGAGAATGTGGTTGGAGAGGGAAAAGGATTTCCATCAGTTTAAAAAGTATATCGATTAAAACCATATTGTTTTATTTGTTTTTGATGCTTGCCACAGCTGTTATTGTTAGATTTGTAATTCAAAAATTTGCAATGAAGTAAAATTTAACTGAAGCCATTTCAGTTTATTAGCATCTAATTTCAGGATATTTAAACATTTTAAGAACATTGTATAACTTTGGTTGTTTAATATTATCAGAGTTTTCAGTATTCATTTTTAATTGACTTAAACTAATTTATATTGTACGATAATTAAACAAATTTTATGATGGAGGATTCTATGAGTAAGACAAAAGTAAAACAAAATAAGTACGAATTTAAAGCCGAGATAAAAGAATTATTAAATATTCTTGTTCACTCGCTATACACACATAAAGAAATATTCATTAGGGAATTGATTTCAAACTCATCCGATGCCCTAGATAAACTTCGTTTTGAATCTAATAAGGGCACTGACATTTACCAGAATGATCTGCCGTTAGAGATAACTATAGAAGCTGACGAAAAGAAAAATCTTTTAACAATTTCCGATACCGGTGTTGGTATGACCAAGGATGAAGTTATTAAGAACATAGGTACAATTGCAAAATCGGGTTCGGCAGAATTTTTAAAACAGTTATCCAAGAATAAAGAACAAGCAAACAATATAATCGGGAAATTTGGTGTTGGTTTTTATTCTGTTTTTATGGCTGCTGAAAAAGTAGAAATAATTTCACGCTCGTTCAAAAAAGATGCTAAGCCAATCAAATGGGTTTCCGATGGAATGGGCAGTTTTGAAGTTACCGAACTTGATGAGGATGTTCCAAGAGGAACAAAGATAATCATACACTTAAAAGAAGATGCAAAAGAGTTTGCCGAGAAGTATAGAATTGAAAGTGTGGTTAAAAAGCATTCCAACTTTATCACCTTCCCGATCAAGTTTGAAAAAGAACAATTAAATACAATTTCGGCAATTTGGCGTGAACCGAAATCATCTATTAAAAAAGAGCAGTACATTGAATTTTATAAATTTCTCACTTACGATACCGAAGAACCGCTTGAGATAATTCACAGAGCAGTTGATGCACCGATTCAGTTCAACTCTCTCTTATTTATACCGAAGAAGAATATGGATATCTTCGGTTTTAATAGAGAGGATTACGGCTTAGACCTTTATATCAAAAGGGTATTGATCCAGCATAAGAATAAAGATCTGCTGCCTGAATATTTAAGTTTTGTTAATGGTGTTGTCGATTCTGAAGACCTTCCTTTGAATATATCGAGAGAAACTCTTCAAGAGAATCTCATCTTCACAAAAATTTCAAATAGTGTAACGGGGCAAGTATTATCAGCTCTTACGAAAATGGCAAAGGATGATAAGGAAAAGTATGCTCAATTCTGGAAAGAGTATGCCCGAATATTCAAAATGGGTTATACCGATTATGCAAACCAAGATAAGTATATGGAGTTGTTGAGGTTTGATTCATCAGCAAATAAAGATAGCGAAACATTGATCTCACTGGCAGATTATGTTGAGAGAATGAAGAAAGATCAGAAAGAAATTTACTACATGACCGGTTCGAGCAGAGAAGCATTGCAGATCGATCCGCATCTTGAAGTATTTAAGCGAAAAGGATTGGAAGTGCTTTACTTGTACGATCCGGTAGATGAGTTTGTAATTAGCTCTTTGGCTAAGTATAAAGATCATGAACTGAAATCCGTTGACCAAGTTGAACTAAAGGATTTAGATAAGTTTAAAGATGAAGAGGATAAAAAACCTAAGGCAGAATCTCTTTCCAAAGAAGACGAATTGCAGTTATCCAGCCTTTTAAGTAAAATGAAAGATATCCTTGGCGAAAAAGTAAAAGAAGTAAAAGTCTCTGAAAGGTTGGATGATAGTCCGGCATGTTTGGTAAACACTGATAACACAATGTCGGCGTCAATGCAGAAGATGATGAACATCATGTCGAACAAGGAAGAGATCCCTCAGAAAATAATGGAAGTAAACAAGGATCATAAGCTAATTAGAAATCTGTTAAAGGTATTTAAAGCCGATTCAAACGATAAATACATAGCAGAAGTTACAGAGCAGTTATATGATACTTCTTTGTTACTTGAAGGATATTTAACCGATCCGCACAAACTTGTAAACAGAGTTAACGCAATGCTTGAAGAATCGAGTGAGTGGTACACAGAAGTAAAAAAACTGAAGTAGTCTGTGGAAGTCTATGGATAGTATTTGGCGTTAAGTCATTCCCGAGTTTTTTAATCGGGAATCTAAATAATAGAACACAGATTTGACGGATCTAACAGATTTTCACAGATTAAATTAAAGAATTCAAACCTTCAAGGTTTCCAAAACCTTGAAGGTTTTTTAAATTATGAAGATTTTTCTGACTTTGAGAATCTTTTCTGTTATGTAGAGAACGAAAATTTTCGTTCCCTACGACAAAAAATTGTGATATTTAATAATAATAGTAGGGATAAGTCCTACATTCGGTAGACAAGCATAACTTGTCCCTACACATTTCAATAATTGAAAATACAAAACTTTTTAACAGAATAGACATTACAATAATTCCCCTCCTGGGAGGGGATTAAGGGGTGGGTAGAGAAAAATAAAACTCTGTTCATTGCCAAAAGAATTTATCCCTAAACTTATAGAGCGAACTTCAGCTCGTCTAGTTTTGAACACCTTCATAATATTCAAAGATTCATTGCAGCTTTATGATATAGCTCATCAATACTATTGTAATCCTTTAAATAATAAATTTTAAAAAGATTTCGATTCTGTACAAGCCAGCTTAATGCAATTTTCATTCTGCCTAAATGTTTTTCTTCTGCGCTTTCGTCATTGTTGTGGCTGCCGGAATAATAATCCTCGATCAGCGAATCAAAATCATACTCGTTATCATTGGCGAAATCACGTATTATTAACTTGCCTTCCAAAAATAGTAAATGATCTTTTTCACTAAACGAATTAATTTCAACAAGCGCGTTTGTTCTGTTAACCGGCTCAACCAGTATCGACGATCTGTTCAACTGGTTAAGAATTTGATTTACAATATCACGGATTTCCGCTGCCTCTTCGTATTTCCTTTCATCTGATAACATTTTCATCTTGTTGAGAAGTTTATCAACAATAGCCTGGTTACCGCCGGAGAGGAAATTGTATGCTTCTTTCAACTCCTCTTCGTATTGATTCTTTGCTTCGACTATGCAAGGAGCAAGACAGCGTTTTATATCGTAGAGATAACACTTTTTCCCTTTCTTCAACTCCTTATCACTGCACTCACGCAGCATAAACGAGCGATCGACAATATTGATCAAATTCTTAACAGTTTCTCTGCTGCTGTACGGTCCGAAATAATCGTTACCGTCAAACTCAAAAATTGAAGTTGATTTCAGATCGGGATAATCTTTCAACTGTGCGACTTTAATAAAGTATTGCTGCGGATATTTTTTGAGAAGCGTGTTCATCGGAGGTTTATGTTTCTTGATCAACTCGCTTTCAAGTATCAAAGCGCTCAGTTCCGATTTTGTTTGGATATACTCAAGTCTGGAAGATTTCCTCACTATTTGCTTTGCTTTCCTAGCAGCGCTGCTGGAAAAGTAATTACTTACACGCTGCTTTAATACTTT
>JAADIB010000418.1 GCA_013151565.1 Chlorobiota bacterium | reverse complement strand
CATTATTCTGCCCGGCTCGTCTCCATCGTCTCTCATATATGCATCTATCGAGCCGTCATTCCGTACAATTAGACTCGGCTGATTCAAACCTCGCCCTATTATCGGCAGACTGCTCTTCCATGTTTCACCATCGTCTTCTGAGATTGCGATCAATCCGAAGTTAAATCCGTCAGAGTAAAGAGGCAGCAGAATTTTCCCGCTCTCCAAAATAGTAGGATGAGTTCTGGTCATCCAACCGGTCTCTCTTTTCTTCGGATCTTTAGCAGCTTCTATCAGCATCTCCTCATAAGGCAGTGCATACTCAGCCCAGGCTAGATCATCTCTTCCGTATTTTTTGAATTGCTCTGCAACTCTTTTTTCAAATTCTGCACCGGGCTTCATCAGAATTACATCCTGCCATTCCCAGTTTGGAGCGCCTTCATTATCATAATCGGTTGTAGTTCTTACTTTAAGGATTGACGCCTCCCAGCGATTTGCTCTTACAACAATCCAGACTAAAAATAATTTGCCACTGTTGTTAAGAAAAAGCATCGGGTTGCAGTCCGGCTCTCCAGGTGAATCAGCCATTAAAAACGGTTCACTCCATTTCGTCTCACCCTTTTTAAGTCTTGCCCCATTTACCACTACATCGTTAGCTGTTCTTTCACCGCTTCCTTGAAACCAGCAAACCAAGAAATCACCGTTCGGCAATTCCACAATACTGCTTGAATGTACATGCTGTCCCTGAAGCGGAAAGATCAACGTACTGTCAATTTTGCTCTGACCTAGTAGAATATTCATTGAAATCAAAATTGCAATCGATATTAATTTTTTCATTATACTTTCCTTTAAATAATTGAATTTATCTCTTTACCCAATCTTCGTCAAATGAGACATGCTTGATCGATTTTCTATTCCCTTTTAGAAAATATGAATAAGTTATTTGTATTTTACCATTTTTAGATTGGATGACAGAAGGATAATGAAAACTTTCACCTTTCGAATTCTCAAGATGTTTTTTCCATTTCCAAGTAGCGCCTTCATCATTGGATAACGCTGCAGCAAGACTATATCTCCCATCTTCAACATCGTTATAGATCAGAAGCCAGTTTCCGCTCTTAAGTTTAATTGCTTCAATGCTTGCGCCGGGATTAGGAATATCGGAATCCTTTGCAAAGCTCCACGAGTTCCCTTCATCCGAAGACTCAGCCATCATTATTCTACCCGGTTCATCACCGCTGTCGCGCATAAAGGCAACAATAGTTCCATTATTCTTCAGTACAAAACTAGGCTGGATATTCCCCTTGCCGACTATTGGTAAACTGCCATGCCAGTTCTGACCGTTGTCATCCGAAATAGCTACGATTGAGATGTTGTAACCATCAGAGTAAAGCGGAAGAAGAATTTTACCACTCTCCAAAATTAATGGATGAATTCTCGTCATCCAGCCGGTCTCTCTTTTTTTGGGATCCTTTGCCGCATCAATGATCATCATCTCGTACAGCGGAGCGTATTCCGACCAAGCCATTTCCGGACCTTCATTTGCCTTGAATTTTGTCTCTATTTCTTTTTCAAATTCTTCACCAGGTTTAAGCAAAATTATATCCTGCCAATTCCAATTAGGTGCGCCGTTATTTTCATAATCAGTGGAAGTACGATATTTCAGCAGCGATGTTTCCCATCTGTTTGCTTGAACAACTACCCATGCAAGGAAAAGTTTATTCTCTTTGTTAAGAAACAATACAGGATTGCAGTCAGGCTGTCCGGGAGTATCTGCCATAATAAAGACATCGCTCCATTTATTCTCACCCTTTTTCAGTCGAGCGCCTTTAATTGCAACATCATTTGCGTTACGCTCTCCGCTTCCTTGAAACCAGCAGCTAAGCAAATCGCCGTTCGGAAGTTCAACAATACTGCTGCCGTGAACATGCTGACTTTGCAATGGAAATATCAACTCACCAACCAGACCCTGCTGAGCAAACAGATTTATAGTTAATAGAAATAATGTAGAAAATGTTAATATCTTTTTTTCATATAGGTTCCCTATAATGATTTTATTTCAATAATAATAATTTTTTAGTTTCGGAAAATCCTAAACTGGAATTTTGCAATTGATCCCCAATAGTTAATCTGTAAAAGTATATTCCGCTCGGTAATTTAGCGGCATTGAATATCACCTCATAATTACCTGGATGCTGCTGTTCGTTTACAAGTGTGGCTACTTCACGACCAAGAATATTAAATATTTTTAATTGTACTTGTAGAGCGGACTTTAGTTCGCTCCCTCTTGAGCGAGATAAATCTCGCTCTACATTGGAAATTGAATATTTAATAGTTGTGCTGGGATTAAACGGATTCGGGTAATTTTGGAATAGTTTAAACCCAATTTCATTATTAGGAATATCTTTCCCTATGTTTGTGGTCTCATCTGCAATGAGACTAAGATTACGAATTTTCATATCAGCGATATTCATTCCCGGAAGCTCCCATCCCATATTCATACCGCCAAGTTTATAATCAGCAATATCCTGCGAAGCGGATAGATACCCGCGCTGCCAGGCTTCATTCAACGCTTTTATTGCATAGGGATAGAGATCGACATTAATGTTCACCCATTCATTCGTATGAGTACTTTTTGTCGCAACACTATCATAGGCAATGGAATATATCAATGTCTGTGTTCCGTCATCATGGTTGATATATTCTGGAGGACTTTCATTTCTATCGTCATAAACTTGAACCCCGAGCCAAATATAGTCTTTGCCGTATCCCGGTGAGCTTGGATTCAAATTCTGCACAGTAAAATAAATCAGGAACTGTGCTGCATGAATATTTGCATCATATCCATCTTGAATAATTGTTGAATCGTTTTCAAGTTTTGCTTCTACGTGGAAATCAAGTTTAGCAAGCTTATCTAATGAAGGACAACCAGGACCGGCATTGCCCGGCGGACTTAAACGCTGTTCTACAAGAAGATGCACCCAATTCTCACCGACCTGACGATAAACACCACCGTATTCGTTATAAGAATTGACACCAAACATAATGTCATAATCTTCTGCACCATATGGTCCCATATAAATTTTCTTTTCAGAATTTTCCCAGCGATACCAACCATTATCCAAAACTGTCGGGACAATATCGACAAGCGAACTTTTACTTGACCACTGCGCGCAAGTCCATACGGGTGTTTTAGTTGAGTCAAATCCGATTGTTCCGTCAACTTGAACCGGATTATCGGGCGGATATTGCGGTGAATATACTTTTAATCCATCTTGGAAATGGTTGTCGAAAATAAGCTCTTGTGCAAAAATACTGTTTGCAAACAGACTTATTATAATAAATGCAAAACTTCTTATTCTTATCTTTTTCATTACTAGTATAATAGTTAAGATTATTTAATCGGAAATATTTTATTCAATTCAACTTTCTCGCCAGCTTTACTAACACTGAACACTGGCCATGTATTCAAACGATTTGCAAGTTTGTGTCCTTCTTCTTTCGGTCCTTTAAATACATAAAATCTCATTTTCATACCGGGATTATTCTCGTTCAGCTCTTCTCTGAAAACTGCGCGTTTCTCTTTTTGTCTCCAAGTTACTGCTAAGTGCTCAACACTGCAGTCTTTAATTATTGTATAACCGTTACCGAGATATAGGAAACCGTTTGAGAGAGTCATTGCCGGATCGTGTTTAAGATCAGTAGGAATTTTAACAATGGTTTCTTCTCCAACTCCGGCTGAGTAATAAAGATTATCCTCAGCAGTATCAAACGCAATTTCCACAGCGCCGTCTTCCGGTCTTTCACATGAGATATCGAATTGATATAAATTATCATCGATCTTTTTAACATGCGAATCATAACTCGCCGCTCTCACATAAACCGGTATCGGTAGATATGAATCTGATGTAGCTTTGGCAATATTTTTTTTATCAGAGTCCACACTACCCGATTTTGTATCGACAACAAGCTCCTCATTATCTTGCGGAATGACCTTCTTCAACGCAT
>JAADIB010000373.1:2017-24274 GCA_013151565.1 Chlorobiota bacterium | reverse complement strand
TTTCATCTGTTTATAATTCCAAATTTTCTGTCATTCCCGCATGTTTCTAGCGGGAATCTCCCGCTTTTAATAAGATTCCGGCCTGTCTGCCGACAAAGGCAGGCTAAAAGATTGCCGGAATGACATTGAGCATTTATAATCATCTCCATTGTATCTCGAAAAGTTATTAATGTTTTATAACAACAAAACACCAAATCCATTCTTATTATTCGCACAAAGAAAGGTCTTTTAATTTTAGTTCATCGTATTTGAACAAAAAAGCAAATCACTACTGCCAAGGAATAGGAATATTAAGTTCATTCAATTTCCCTTCAAACTCCCACCGCTCCATGTTGAAAGTGATTTTATCATCTTTATATTTTATCCAGCCATATTCTTTTGCAGCTTCAACGACTTCTTCTTTTTTCCCATTAGCCAAAAGGCTCAATAATTTTAATTCGAAACCGGAGAATTCTTTTGAAGTGAGGATATATTCTTCAAATGCTTCCCATGCGATCGGAACCCATCGTTTTACAATTTCATTGCCGATCACATTCGCATATTCGCGGATTTCCAATTGAGCATTTTTCTCCATTCTTAATTCGAGGAAATGCAGAAGATTGTGGAGATCAATTTTCCAATAGGCTTCTGTATATGTTGCCAATGGAAGATCCTTCCGCGCTTGCTCTCGTGCAACTCCAGCCTCGACTCTCTTTGAATATATTTCGCGGGCTTTATCGTGAAGGAATTTTTCATCGGCGCTCATCTCCTTTCCAATTTCAGTATCAAAGAATCCTGCGCTTCCTTGTTTGTTATCACTTGACTGCATTCTCCACTGGTCAGGCTCTGTTGTTTGTGTTGAATCGATGGCAAGGGAATACCGAGTTGAGTACTCATTAACATTTGCTGTTCTATGTCTGATCCATTGTCTCCAAGCATCCATTGGAATTCTAATATGCAATTTTATTTCACACATTTCGAATGGGGTTGTGTGTCTATGGCGAAGAAGATACCGGATCAATCCTCTATCCTGACTCACTTTCTTAGTCCCTCTGCCGTATGAAACACGTGCAGCCTGCACTATTGACTGGTCAGAACCGAGGTAGTCGATTACTCTGATAAACCCGTCATCTAAAACCTTGAAAGGCACACCTAATATTTCATCAATTTCCGGAACTCTTATCGGTTCCAATTTTTCAAAAATTTTCTCGTTTTCCATATAGATATTTCCTAGATAAAAATATTTTAAATATTAAAATAAAAAATTAGAATTTTATTAATTGGGTGAAAAGAATTGTTAATCTTATTCACTTCGATTCAATATTTCAGCAATTGCATTAATAAGGTTCTTCTTCGTCTCTATCAATTCATGAGATATTACTTTTACCTCGCCAACAACGGGCATAAAATTAGTATCGCCATTCCACCGCGGAACAATATGAAAATGCAAATGCGTATCAATTCCAGCGCCCGCAGCTTTACCAACATTTGCCCCGATATTAAATCCGTGAGGTGAATATAGTTTTTTGAGCGCTTCAGTTGCAAGTGTTATCTGGGAAGTTATCTCGGCAAACTCTTCTGTAGTTATTTCACTAAGATCCGAAATATGACGATTGGGTACAACCATCATATGTCCATTGTTGTAAGGATAAAGATTGAGAACTATGAATATCTCGTTCCTTCTGAATACAACTAGTGAAGAATCGTCCTCGATATTTCCCTTTACAGCATTGCAGAAGACACAGCTTTCATCGCCATCTTTATCTTTCATAGAATCAATATACATTGACCGCCACGGTGACCATAATCTTTCCATCATTTCCTCTTATAATAACAGAAACCCAACATCGGGTGATATTGGGTTCCATATTTAAATCATAATGTTAGCAAATTTATTCTTCTTCTTTTGCTTTCTTATATTCATCAATTATTTTTTCTTGAATATCTCGCGGCACTTCCTCGTAGTGAGAAAAATTCCGTAAGTGAACGCCTCTGCCGGAAGTAATACTTCGCAAATGAGTAGAGTATTTATAAAGCTCAGCTAGAGGAACTTTACATTTTATCATCTGGAAAGGTCCTTCAACTTCCATCCCGGATATTTTTCCTCGCCTGCTTGAGATATCCCCCATTACGTCGCCCATATATTCTTCAGGGACTTTAATGGTTAGATCATAAATCGGCTCAAGTAAAACTGGTTTTGCCTCTAAGAATCCTCTTTTAAATGCATTTGACGCCGCCAACTTGAAAGATACTTCATCAGAATCAACGTTATGGAAAGTTCCGTCAAACAAGGTTACTCTTATATCAACGACTTTACTGCCTGTCAAAATTCCTTTGGTCATTATCTCATTCAAACCTTTCTCTACCGCAGGAATAAATCTGCCAGGAACAACTCCCCCGACAATTGCGTTAACAAATTCAAAACCGGTTCCCCTTGGTAAAGGCTCTAATTTAAGATGAACATGACCGTACTGTCCTCTGCCGCCCGATTGTTTTTTATGCTTGTATTCAGCATCTTCACAAACAGTTTTTATTGTTTCTCTATACGGGATTTTTGGTTCTACCAGATCAACATCAACATTGTACCTATCTTTCAACATCTTGATAGCCAAAGCAAGCTGAAGTTCACCTTGTCCTGAGATAATTGTCTGACCTAGTTCCGGGTCGAAATGAACACTAACAGTTGGATTTTCTTCATGAACAGTGTGAAGTCCGTTTGAGATTTTGTCTTCATCCCCTTTCGACTTTGGCTGTACAGCGGCTCTAATTACCGGAGGCGGATAATTGATATCTTCAATGATCACTGAGAAAGACTTTGAAGCTAAAGTATTGCCTGTATGTGTATCTTTCAATTTTACAACTGCACCTATATCACCAGCAGTTAACTTCGAAACTTCCTTCCTATGTTTTCCATTAAGGACATATAATTGCCCAAGTCTTTCTGATTTATCACGTGTTGTGTTCATCAGATCCATTCCTGGTGTAAGCGTTCCGGAAAAAACTTTGAACACTGATAATTCGCCAACATGTGGTTCAGAAAGAGATTTAAAAACAAAAAATGATGCTTCAGCACTAGAGTCAGGTTTTATTTCTATTTCCTGATCGGTTCCTTTCATTTTAGCTTTTGTACTGATTCTATCAGCTGGTGAAGGGAAGTAATTAACAGCAAAATCTAAAAAGTTGTCAACACCAACTCCCTTAGTTGCTGATACAGCAAAGACAGGGACAAGCGATCCGTTTGTAATTGCTTCTTTGAGTCCAGCCTTGAGATCGTCTTCGTTTAATGTTCCTTCCTCAAAAAATTTATCAAGCAATTCTTCACTTGATTCAGCAATTTTTTCAATTAACTCTTCTCTCATGCTTTCAGCTTGTTCCTTGTGAGCATCCGAAATTTCTTTTTCTTTAAAACTCTTGCCCACTACATCACCATATTCAATTTCTTTCATCTTAATAATATCAACTACAGTGTTGAAGTTTACCCCTTCATTTACCGGATAAGAAATAACAGTAGCATCATGACTTAATCTATCCTTCGCCATCTCAAAAGTTTCATTAAACTTGGAATGTTCGTTATCAACTTTATTGATAATAATTGCTGCAGGTAAATTACGTTCTTTTACTCCTTCCCAAGTCAACTCAGTTCCAACTTCAATACCTTCGGCTCCTTTAATTATTGATATCGCAACATCAGCAACATGTAATGCAGAACTAACCTGACCAACGAAATCAGAATATCCCGGAGTATCGATTATATTTACTTTTACATCTCGCCATTCAAAATGAAGCGGTGTTGCAGATACCGAAATCTGTTTCTCTATTTCGTTTAGATTATAATCTGATGTTGTATTCCCCTCCTCTATTGTTCCGATACGATTGATTTCACCGGCTTTATAAAGGATGGTTTCTGAAAAAGAGGTTTTACCGCTACCTCCGTGTCCGATAAGTGCAATATTTCTTATAGCTTCTGGATTAAATTCTTTCAATTTATTACTCCTCCGAATTAACTTTTCTTATTAACTATTTTTAATTTCTTTTACAAATGTTGTAAAACCCTTTGAAATGGCTTTAAGATTGGAAACTAAGTTATGAGCATTTTCTTGAGGTGATTTTATTTTATTATCAGTTGCAAGATTAAATTTAGTTTTTACCCATTCTACTTTACTATTAACAAAATCAACCTGCTCCTCTATCGATTTAGTAATATAAGATGCTGATTTTGTAATAGCCGTAACTTCTTCAAGTAATGGTTCAGTTTTATTTTTAAATTCTTCCAAGTCTTTTTCTAATGTATCAATTGCAGTAGATAATTTTTTTACAACTGCAATAAGATAAACACCAAGCACTGAAAAAATTACAATAAGTAGAATGAGTAATATATCAATTATTTCCATTTAATTATGCTTCCTCGCTACTCTCTTCGCTTTTTTCGGTTTTATAGGAATCCAAACCTTTTTTAATAGCAGATTTTAACTTATCCCCTTTTTTGCCGATCGTATCTTTACCTTGCTCAACATATTCTTCTGTTTTGGCTCTCGCGGTATTTAATATCTCTTCAGCTTCATCGAGTAAAGCATCAACTTTTACTTTTGCATCAGCTATCAATTCCTCGGATTTTTTCTTTCCGTCATTGATCATTTCATTGGCTTTGGTCTTTGCTTTTTCAATATACTTTTCTGCATCATTAAGATAATCGTCAGTCCTATCTTTAATATCCACTCTTAAATCTTTACCTGATTTAGGAGCATACAATAAACCAATTACTGCGCCAACAATTGACCCAGTTAAAAAACCTATCAATAAACCTTTTCCAATTCCATTATCATCAGCCATTTCAACCTCCATTAAATTTTTAATTATTATTATATAAAATAAATATTGGAATAGATAATTTCAAAGTAAATCGTACTTTACTGAAAATAATTTATTCCAATTCGTATCTTTTTTCAATTTTTCAACAATTAGCTATCTAATTTAGAACACTTGATACTTTTTACTCTTGTAACTAAACGAACATTCATTTGTTCCCAATTTCTAACGCATTATTACCTTGTAAATATTTCCGACCCTTTAACAACAAAATTATTACAATCAACAAGCTATAAGATAATTATTCAACATCCTTAGATAGATCATTGAATTTTAATTTTCCAATTTTTCTTTGATATTTTAACAAGCTTAGTATTCCAATTCCAACAGCAAACCAGAGTGATGCTACTCTAAATATAAACGTAGCCAAAACAGCAATATTTTTAGTTACTCCACTTTCGATCAACAAAAAGGTTAATGACCCTTCCGTCACTCCTATTCCTCCGGGGATCATTGAAACCGATCCGATAATTATTGAAAATGCATAAATAAAGAATGACCATTCCAAAGAAATAGGAACTGCAAATTTAATTAGAATAAGATAAAATGCAAATCCTTCCAAAAACCAAGAAACTAAACTTAGCAGAATCATTTTGAGAAACGGAGCCGGTTGTAACATTTTATGTGAGTTGGATAATACAATAGAAAAGTTATTAACATGTTTTTTGATGAATCTAAAATTGCTTAGTTTTAACAAGATCCAATCAGAAGACTTTTTATTTGAGAGCAGCAAAGCAAGTCCAAGGAGCAACAGGGTTAATATAATTACCAGGATGGTTCCCTTTTCGTAAAAATAAATTCC
Source organism: Chlorobiota bacterium (assembly GCA_013151565.1). Taxonomy (GTDB): domain Bacteria; phylum Bacteroidota; class Ignavibacteria; order Ignavibacteriales; family Melioribacteraceae; genus SZUA-22. The sequence continues at coordinate 18,627 of JAADIB010000373.1, read as the reverse complement.
GGCAATAGCAATTAATAGTAAAGATAAGAATTCTGTTATACGTTCAACTAGAATTATCGGTGCAGTTTGACTAATTGGAATATTATCCGATTCCCTTAACATGTAAGACTTAATTAAATCTCCAATTTTGCCCGGTGTAACACTCATTATCAAGCTGGACATATATATAAGATATGAATCTCTCTTAGCAATTTTGAAATTCAGCAGCTTTAAATAGTATTCCCATTTTAGAAACCGTGTAAAAAAAGTAAGATAGGAAAGAATAAATATAACTATGAGGTAAATCCAATCGAATTGTTCAGCGGCTTTTAGGATATTGTTAAAACTTGCATAGAACGAAAGGATAAGATATATAACCGCACTAACGGCAATTGCAATGAAGATATTTTTTTTAACTTTTTCAATCACGTCACATAACTTCTTTCAATGAGAGAAAGACTTTTGAAAGTGGAAGCCCCATAACATTATAATAGCATCCGATTATTTTGGAAATAAAAACAGCGCCGTAATCATCCTGAATTCCATATGCTCCGGCTTTATCCATCGGACTGCCGGTCTTGACATATTCGGTTATTTCTTTATCGGATAACTTTCTAAAAGTAACAGAAGTTCTACTATAATCTGTTATTGTTTGATTCTTCAAAATATTCTTAATGGAATAACCGGTATATACAAAATGAGTTTGCCCGCTCAATTTTTTCAAAAATGATTTTGCTTCTTTCATTGACCTAGGTTTACCAATTATATCTTTGTCAATTACAACAATTGTATCTGCTGTAATTATGATCCCTTCTTTTACTCTTTTTTCGGCTTCATTGAGTTTTTCGAGCGAAAGTCTCTTTACTGTTTTTATCGGATGCTCACCGTCTAGAATTTCTTCCTCTAACTCAACGCTGAATGTTTTGAAGTTTAACCCGATTTGTTTTAACAGATATTTTCGACGTGGAGATTTAGAAGCTAAATAAATTGGAATTTTAGTTTTTAACATTTGAATAATGTTTAAAGAGGAAAAGACATTAAAGAAAAAATCATTTTATCGGAACAGCGCTTTAATACTTCCCCAAGTTCTTTTCCCGACGGAAGTTAAATGAGTTACGGATAACTCGGCAGAATATGTAGGCTGTTTCCCGTCACTGTAAACAAATTTCAGACGATACATATAAACACCGTCATCAATCTTAAAAGCATTTTCATCAACGAAAGTATATGAAGAATTATCACCTTTAGCCGGCAGCTTACCTATCTCTGTGAACACTCCGTTTACTGTTCTTCTCTCAATGCTGATCTCTCTAAGATTATCTTCTACGGTCGTATGCCAAGAGAGCACTACGTTATCCGACTGACTCACTATTGTGAAATCAGTATAGAATGCCCCTGCATAAAGAATAGAGAAAACTGAAAAAACGAACATTATTTTGACAAGATATTTTTTCATATATATAATATATTTTATGTTAACTTGTTTGTCAAGGATAATCTTAAGAAAAATCGATAACTAATTGTTACCCGAAAACAAATAAATTGAAACCAAAAATATAATAATTAAATTAAATTCAAAAGATTTTCTTTTTTTTATTTTTTATATAACTACATTTTATAATGCATAGCTTTGCTGGAACTTTGATGTACGTCAATGGTTTGGTATTATTTGAACTCAGTAAAACTTGACCGTTCAGAAATTGTATTTTTTTTGACAATTGTGTAATAAGTTTTTATACAAAAAAAAAGACATTTATATTTTTTTAAATTATTAAATTGATTTTTATTTAATAATTTTTCTAGACTAAAACTTGACTTTTAATCTATTATTTGTAATTTTAGCTATTAGTTATAGTTAATGTAACATTTAAAAATAACTTTCACTTTCTCAGGAGGAGATATGAAAAATGTTTCAACTTTTTTAGTCCTTTCAATTCTTTTAATCTTTTCATTATCAACATCGATTATATCACAAACATTTGATGGAACGTGGTCAACTGCTCTAGTTACTGACGACGACAATAGTAATGGTACTAACCAACGTACAATGTCTGTGGCTGTTACAACTGGTGAAAATAATTTTGTAGCACTCGTTAGCCGACCATCTACGGGAGAATATTATCTTGTTGGATATAAAAACGCTACAGATAGTTCCGGTCGTCTTGGAGCAAGTTATAGTAGCGCAAGCGATCCGGCACAAACTTTATGGATTAATGGTTTTGATCAAGTTTTTATGGAAAAAGCCTTTGATATTGCATCATATGGTGATTTGATCTTCGTTGCCAACAATGATGCTGCACACAATATCTTAGTTTTCGAGCTCAAAGATGATTCGGTTTATTCTTATCCAATGCGTCTTTCAACTGCTACTGATCCTTTTAATGTCGATTCGCTTTGGGCAATTGATGTCGATCAAGAAGGACATGTTTATGTAACTACACAAGGAAACGAGACAGCGCCAAGTAAAGTTTTTGTATATGATTCTAATGATCCCGAATGGTCATCTGGAAACAGCGCTGCACCAAAACAGACAATTACACTACCGGACAACGGACTTGCTCATGGCGTTACTGCGAATTCTGACGGTTCGGTTATTTATGTGTCAAATATGAATAATGGAAAGATATACGCTTACGTAGGCAATATAACTGATGGTTATACTCTATCGCCATCATTTAATTATGAAAATATTGATGCATATCAGGTGGATTCTACAACAATTGAAAATATTGGTCCTTTAGGAATAAATTTTATGGATGATAACAACATTCTTTTTGTAGCTGCAGATTCATATATGAATTCTCCGAATAGAACATACGGTTTTGGAAGAATTTATATCGTAAATCCGAATACCGGCGATATGATGGACACTATTGATGTTGCTGAATGGAATTTCATTGCCAGTGATAGTACTGATTATACTACACATGTTAAAAATGTTTCTTCTGGATACACATCAACGTATTATGTAGATATTGATGAGAATAAGGCTGTATACAGCCAATCTTATTTTAGTTGGACAATAGAAAAATGGGTTTATTCCGGAACACTTCCTATGATTGATTTGATTATTACAGATGTTGAAAAGATCGATTCAAATATTCCTAATGGTTTTGAAGTTTCTCAAAATTATCCGAACCCATTTAATCCTTCTACAACAATTGAGTTCTCAATTAATAAAACGGCTCCTGTCACACTTTCTGTATATAACATAAAAGGAGAATTGATTACGAATCTTGTTAACGGAGCCGAATTTGCACCTGGTATTTATAAGATAACTTTTGATGCTTCAAGACTTGCTTCGGGCACATATATCTATAGTATTAGTAATGGTAATAATATTCTTACTAAAAAAATGATATTACTTAAATAAAATATGATCACCGGTAGTTTACTACCGGTGTAATTTTATGTGTAAAATGTTTTACTACTAATTAACTTATTACTCACAAATCATAATGGAGGTATTATGATGAAAATTAAAACCACAATAATTTTATTAACCATGCTTCTTTCTGTAAGTCTTGTTGCACAAGATACTTATGTTAGAAGCGCAGTTATTCCTGTTCCAGGTATTGAAGCTGGCGGATTCGGGAATGTTGTTGCCGGTGTTGATTTTGACGGTGACGGTAATCTTGAGATCTATGCAGTTAACAATAACTGGGGTGACGGTCCGGAAGAAGTAATCCCCCGGTTGTATAAATATGAATTCAATGGTACAACATGGGATTCTGTATGGAGTACAGTACTTGATATTCCATTACAGAACACTTGGCCAACTTTAAATAAAGCTGACCTTGATAATGATGGTAAAATGGAATTAGTTTGGGGCGTTCCAAATAATTTTGGCGGCGGTACAAACAGTACTCCTTCAAGATTTGTAATTTATGAGTATCCTGGCGACGGTAGTGACAACATGGGTGTTTCTGACGGTGCTGGTGGATGGCTTCCTAATGCAAGATGGGATTTTAATCTTCCTGCTGATACTGAGATGCGTGCAGTTTCTGCAATTGTAGGTGACTTTGATAAAGACGGTGTTACCGAAGTTGCTTTTGCTGATAGAAGAGCTAAATTCTCATTAGCAATGTTTTCAGTTAGTGATGTACCCGATAATGGTGACGGATCAGAAACTTGGACACAAGAATTTGACGGGAATACCGCTCAAACCGGATTCGTTAGAAACGGTGTAATCGATTCACCTGATGGTGGTTTCGGAAACGTTGTTGCCGGTATATGACGGTGATGGACTTATCGAAATGTATGCTGTTAATAACGATTGGAATGATGACGGCGACGAATTGATTCCAACACTCTATAAATATGAATATGTTGCCGGCGGATGGGTTAAACAATGGCAAACTATTGTTGCTAGCGTTCCTCAACAAAATACTTGGCCTGTATTAGTTGCCGGCGATTGGGATGGTGACGGTAAAGGTGAAGTAATCTGGACTCCAACAAATAATCTTGACGCTACAAATAATCCAAACCCAGATAGAATTCTTGTTTACGAAACACCTGGCGATGGTTCTGATGCGATGGGTGTTGATAATGGCGACGGTACTTGGGCGCCTAATGCAGCATGGAATATGGATGTGCCTGATATGACTGAAATGAGACCACAAAGTGGTGTTCTTACTGATGTTGATGGTGACGGTGCTTTAGAATTTGTATTTGCAGAAAGAAAAGACTATTACAATTGGGGTGTTGTCAGTGTTGATAATATTCCTGATAACGGTGACGGCTCAGAAACTTGGACAATGGAAGCAAATGGTGTTGGCGCCGGTGGTGGTAGCAGTGTTTATAGAGATGTTTTAGTTGACGGCAGCGCTATTTATGTATTTGATTGGAGTGGCGATATCACTCACATTCATGCTACTGGTACATCCTATGATACAGTAAAGACTCAAAATATCGGATCTTCATGGGTGTTCAGATCAGCTAACGTTGTTGATTTAGATAAAGACGGAACAACAGAATTTGTTGTTGGTGATTATGGCGGCGGTGGTTCTCATTCTGTATGGGTTCTACAAAAAGATGCTGATTCTTTGATTGCCAGTAAAGTTGCTGATTTTACAGCTTATGCTGCTAATAGAATTACAACTGTAAGAGTTGGCGATATTGATGCTGATTCTCTTGCTGATTTCATAGTTGGGTTTAGAGGGACTGATGAAGTTTACAGAGTCGCTTATCAAGGCGGTGATGTAGCTGATTCTGCTAATTATGTTATTAGTCTCCTTGATTCAGGCATTACAGGAGGTACAGGTATTGGACAGATTGATGTTGCAGCTTTAGCTGATATTGATGGCGATGGCGCTGACGAAGTATTCTATGCAGGACCTCCAAGATCTGTTGACTCAGGTCTATTAGACATGGTTGTTGGTGATTACGGTGATTGGACAATCGGTTCAAGTTTGTATGACATTGTTCAAGTCGACTCATCTACAATAGTAGGCGTTAATCTTAACGGTGATATCTTCCCTATTTCATATAATGGAACTAGCTGGGATATCGGTCATGCACAAGCAGGATTAAACGGTCAAAATGGTGATTTCTTATCATCAGTTTCATACGATGTTGATGGTGACGGAGTTAACGAAATATTTTACGGTGAATATTGGGGAACCGGGCAAGTTTATATGTTAAAACAAATGAACGGTGCTTACACCTCATATAACATTGCTGATCTTAGTTTACTTGGTGCTTCAAGAATTACAGGCGGCGCAGCCGGTGATATTGACGGTGATGGTAATGTCGATCTAGTGTTCGGTACCAGGTCTTCAACACCTAATAATTCAGTTTATCGTGTTAAATATACCGGTGGAGATATAACCGATATGACAAGCTGGAAAGCTGAACTTATTGATAGTGATATTCTTGCTTCCGGTGGTCAAATTGATGATATCCATTTAGCTAATATGGATGATGATGCGAACCTTGAAATTGTTTACACCGGTATTCCTAGAAGCGGCGGTTTATTACCAATTGTTATACTTGATGTACAAACAATTGAAGCTGAACCAATTGCTGATGTGCGTATCGATTCAAATGGTGATGGCGTTCCAGACCGAATAGGTGAAGACGTAACTATTAAAGGTATTGTTACATCAAACTCTTTCTCTTCATCAAGTATTCTTATCGCCATACAAGATGAAACAGCTGGTATTCATATCTATCAAAGCGGTAATGATTCAACTTCATTTGCTATTGGATCATTAGTATTAGTTTCAGGAAGTGTAAGTCAATACAAAGGTCTTACCGAAATTAGCGCAACTAATATTATTCCATTAGGACAAGGAACAATACCTGATCCGTTAACATTGACGGTAGATGAATATACTTCTGATTTTGAAGCATATGAAGGTTTATTGATTAAGATTAATGCTCTTACAAAAACCGATGATTCAGTATGGCCAGATTCTGGTAGTAGTGGGTCTTACTATTTAACAGATGGTTACAAATCATTTAAGTTATACTTAGATAGAGATGTTAATGTAACCGATTCACCAGAGCCTACATTCCCTGCTAATGTAACCGGTATAGCAGCTCAATATAGCTCTTCTACACCGCCTTTAGATGGTTATCAATTATGGCCTAGGTTCTATGGAGATTTCGAGCAAGATGTTGCTGCTCCACCTTCACCTTATTTCTTCTTCACGGATGACACTAAAGCTTTGGACGGTAGTAATATTGATATAACTGACGCTGCAACTGACTATATCTTTACATGGCATCCAGCAGTTGATTTAAATGGCGATGACCTTATTTATCAATTTGTTGTCTGGAATGAAGCTGATGGCAATATATTAACTCAAGACTTGTCAGATAATAATGGCGCCGATACTAGTGCAACTGTTTCCGCTCAAGATATGATAGATGCAATAGCAGCATTATCATCAGATTCTTCATTAACTGTTGGAATGACTATCAGAACCACTCCACCTGCTAGTCCTGGTGATGGAATTATTCCTAGTGTTGATACTATCAGAGTTACTTTAGTTGATCATGTAACAGCTGTTAATGATAGAAATCTTATACCTAAAGAATTTTTCGTAGATCAAAACTATCCAAATCCGTTCAACCCAACCACAACAATACAGTTTGGGTTACCTTCCGATTCAAGAGTTAGTTTGATTATTTATGATATTCTTGGTAGAGTTGTTACTACTTTAATCGACAATCAAACCATGGCTGCTGGTGTTTATCAGCGTCAATTTGATGCCAGCCGATTAGCAAGTGGTACTTATATTTACAGACTTCAAGCTGATCAAAAAGTTGAAGTTAAGAAGATGCTTCTATTGAAATAATATAGAAGTACATCTCCTCCAAAAAAGCCCGGTTAACGCCGGGCTTTTTCTTTTTATATATCCCATTTTTTATTATTTTGAGTATAATTAAATTAATTAAATATACTATTATCGTTTTATGACCAAACGGGAAGAAATAAACCATAAGCTAAACACACTTAATATTAGTATTAATTGGTTAGCGCAAAAATTGGAAATTAAATCACAGACTCTCTCCTATCTATTAGAGAGCGATGATCACTTTGATGATGACCTTTATAATTCCATAAATGAAGCTATTGAATCGTACCAGTATGAATTGAATTTTAGTAAAGATACTCATCCCCCTATTGAATTAAGTCTTTTTGACGAAAACATGCTAAAGAACGGTATTGGCGATAGAATTAGGATATTCGCTAAAAGAAAATATAATACGTTAAAATCGTTGGCTGAAGCAATGGATATTTCGCCACAGCAATTACAGCAGTATATAAGTAGTAATCGCGAACCTGGTTCCAGGATATTAATTAAATTCTTAAAACTTGGGTGTGATATTAATTGGCTGCTAGGTGGTTCCGAATCGTTGGAGTCGTACAGAATTTATAAATTGGAATTGGAGATAAAAAATTTAAGGGCAAAATTGGCAAAGGTTGCAAGAATAGTTGAAGGTTCACACGATAGACTTCACTAGGTGTTTATTAAGAAACCCAACATTTTTAGAAATGTTGGGTTTCTTTTTTCATTTATTATTTAAGCAGCATCACTTTCCTTACTTGAACATTTTTACCAGCAGTTAATCTTGCAAAGTAAACGCCTGAAGTAAAATTGCCTGCATTCCACTTTACATTATAAGTGCCTGCTTGTATATCTTTATTAACAATCTCACCAACTTTTTGACCGAGTGAATTGTAAATTGACAATGTTACAAATTCTCTTTCCGGAATTGAGAAAGTAAAAGTTGTACTTGGGTTAAAAGGATTAGGATAATTTTGTCCAAGCTCAAATTTCATTGGTATTTCTGTCTCATTTTTAACATCCGTTAAAATTCCTACATATGGGATATTCCCATACATTATATAGTAGCCTAGTGAAGATGCTTCACTGGCTTCAACCCAAACAACATCAGCACCGCCATTGAATTTTCCGGGGATCTCATCTCTTACTTTGATACCAATTGTGGCTCTGTATGTTGAATATCCGTCTGCATTAACATAACTGCTGTTACTAAGCTGAACAGGATCGTTCCAAGTAACACCTCCATCAGGTGATGTTCTATAAAATACGTTATAGATAGATTTACCATCAACTTTAGATGTTTCTTCTCTCCAAATTACATAAACACCATAATTCGGATCAATTGAGATATTAGGACGATCAACATACATTGTATCAGCAGAAGCATCAATTCTTATAGCTTCACTCCATGTGCTTCCGTCATATTTCATATACTTAATTGAACCATCTGAATCGTCCTTATAAACCATATGAAGGTTATAAGACGGATCTGTTGCGATTGAAGGAACACCTTGACGTGTACCGCTGTTTTTCCAACCAATTTTAGCAACTGAAGAAACTCCAAGTGTATTATCAACATTATCTAATTGAGGTACACCTTTGTTACCATCGTCAGTCCACGATTGTACATCGTAAATACTTATTCCTAAATAGTCATATGCAAAATCGCCAGCGTGCAATGTATCAGGTGCATTTCCGTATTTATCATACATCCAGCTTTTACCGACAACAAATAGCTGCGAACCTGCATCATCCAGATAAGTTTTTAGATCAGTATTAACCGTATCATTTATACTCCAGAAAGCAAGGTCTTTATATTCGTCACCAGTAAACCATATAACCAATTTTTTACCGGCAAGATCATTAGTATAAGAAGGAATATCAGTTGCCATACCGCCATTATCGCCACAGTCGAAAGTTCTGTATGGAATACCAAGGGCTTCAATAGCAGTTTGAATAACATCTTCATTATTATAACGATTATCGTCATCAACAAGAAGAATTGAATCTGCAGTAGTTACACCGAAAAAGTTTATTACATCTTTGAGATATTGCTGCTGGTCATCTTCCGGGTAAACATAGTATGGATTAAACGATGAAACAATTGATTTTGAAGTTGCGGTTTCATTATAAAGGACAGTTGTATAACCAGCTAGTTCATAATCAGCTGGTCCCATTTCGTAAATTGATACTGCACCGTCGATAGGTGTATAACCATCGTCATATTTATCGACGCCAACTCCGTCAAAAATAGGTGTTACTATTTCCGGTCTCGTCCAGCCTGAAGATGGTGTATACTTAGATAATAACACTTCGGATTGATTCACAATCTCAGTAGGCTTATCTTCCCATGCAGCAAACATTTGACCATCCTTACCTGTAGCCAGATTTACATCCATCCACATAAATGGCAGTACATTAGGAGTTGGGAATTCTGCTGTTAGATTATCTGTTGACCAAGTTCCATCAATGTTTTTTGCAACATAAATATTTGCATCGTACTTAGTTCCATCGCCCCAAATTGAGAACATGATGAAAGGATCACCATTAGAATCCAAATTAATTGTGTTTACACCAGGATTATTATTGGTGAAAGTATCAGCGCGTACCGGTGTAGTCCAAGTGTAAGTAAATTCATCTGTAAATGAAAGATTTGAATACATTAAACCCCTATTACCATTATCAAGCTTTTCTTTCCATGACGCATAGATCATACCCTTATCATCCGCTACAATTGCCGGTGTCCCGGTCGATCCGGTTGTTGATTTACTTAATTGGGAAATATCCCAAGTACCAAAACTCGTGTTAAAATATGCATACCAAATCTCTTGATTGGTATATGCAGATCCGGGTTCATAGATTACTATTGCGTAGCCATCGGTAGTTCTGGCAATATTTCTGCCTCCGACATATCTTAGTGCATTGAAGTAGTCAATCTCAGTTACCTGCGATACACTCGTTTGACCGATTATCGGTAAAGTGTATATTGCTAACAAGACTGCTGCAAAAAGTATTTTTTTCATTGTTCCTCCTTGATTGAAATTAATTAAAATTTTTCTTTTAAGTATTTATCGTAGTAATATCATTTTTTTTGATTGAATAAAGTTTCCCACTTTTAGTTGATAAAAATATGTCCCGGACACTAAGTTCTGTCCATTAGATGTAAAAGAAACTTCGTATGTACCTGGAGCTTGCAGCTCATTCACAAGCGTTGCAACCTCACGACCGAGGACATCGTAAACTTTTAATGTCACATCTTGTAGGGAATGGGCATGCTCATTCCCTACAGCAGGAATGGAATACATGATTCTTGTACTCGGATTAAATGGGTTTGGATAATTTTGTTCTAATATAAATTCATTATGTTTATCATTTTTGTCTTTATCCACGCTAACAACATTATCAAAATAGACCTGCGGAATTATTTGAATTACTTCATCTGTAATAACATATTCCCGGTTATTACTTTCAGGGATCAGAGTATCTGCTGAAGTAATAAAAAATCTATACAACAATGTTGTGCCGACATAATCATAATCGAAACTTAGTGTTAGTTTATAAATATTGTTCGAATCCGGTCCTATCATCGAATCACTATTCACATTCCCAGCAAGAGGAGGAACATTACCACGTATTACAATGCTTTCCCCTTCTTTCAATTCTCTGTATGTCATATTGACTTGAAATGTAATCTGACGTTTTTCGCCAAGCTGAACTTTTTTAATTTCCGAATAATCCCACCAGATACTATCTCGCTTTGCTCTTACTCTGAAGTAATATGCAAACTGATCAGCGTTCTCAAATAAATATGCTGTGTCAGCAATTGTATTTGACAATGTAGTCCACGGACCAGTTGAAGTGCGAGCTTCCTGTAATTCATAATAATCAGCTTTCTGATGTTTGCTTGTACTCCACGATAATGTAAAACTTGTTTCAGAAGTTATTACAATATCATTTATCATCGGCGAAGGAACGATCCCTTTGGCAGCGCCAACCACTATATCGTATGATCCCATATTCCATGTATCGGAAATGTCATACCAACCTGTATAGTCTCCATACCAACCGGGATTCACGTGATAGTAATCATTTGCATCAAAATAACCGTCAACAACTGCTGCATGACCAACAGAATGCTGTGTAGATTTTATGGAAATAATAGCCGGACGTTCATCAAGCATATTGCTTTTCATTTCTGTCCAGAAACCGCTCACAGCTACATCCTTATAATGCCCGCTGCCCCTGAAATAATTATGCAGAATCATAGGAACGTCAGTTGTGCTGGCTGTAGAACCGTTATATTCAAAATCCATTTCTAATGCAACAGCACAATGATATGTTAATAATCCGGCTGCTTTCTGATTATCCAAATCAAACGGCTGGTCGGTATATTGATCGAGTGTATTTCCCCAATCGTAATTTGTTGCTTCAAAATCAGCAGTTAAATACTCACCATTATCATAATAACCATGCTTCCCTACTCCTCGCAAAGGCCACTTATAATAATTGAGCAGTTGTGCTGTAGCTGTTGCAACACATCCGGCAGGCCACCTGTTCGGTGTATAATAGTTATAAACCGGATAACCGTTTACATACCCCTGTCCCCAATCGGAATTTAAGAAAGGTCCGTAAATTTCATTGACTTCTTTTACTTTGTTTATTGCGTCTGAATTTTCAAACAATGTCTCCCACAAAGAAACATTATTAGAATATTGACTTGAACTTTCAGAACTGTTTTTAATTTCTTTTAGCTTTTTACTTAAATCAGTAATAATAGCATTGATGAAATAATCGCCAATATATTTTTGAAAATTGAAATTCACTTCGGATGAATATCCAATTATTGGCTTAAGTTTATCATCGGTTGAAAACAAGATAAACCCGATAGGACTAAGTTCAGCAACGTAGATCAGAACATTTATTGTATCATCCATTATTGGAGTGATCTTCTTTATTATAAACTTTTGATCAGAAGAAGCAAATTTCCCGTAATGTAAAAATGATTCGTTCTGTTTAATCCAATTTAATGCAGCAATAGATACATCTTTATCTGTAATATTTTTTGCTGAAATGGATGCAGCCAATAATAATACGATCAATATTTGAAATAATATTTTATTCATTACTACTCGCTTTTACACATCTGAATCCAAGATTTACCAGTGCAGCATTAGGATTAACACCGAGGCGGATAGTATTCCTCGTTACAATCGGTTCGGTATTCCATGCACCGCCTCTAATAGTTTTCATAGTGCTTTTTTCAGTACACTTCGGGTCACTAATAATTGTATCCTTTGACTCTTTATAAAAATTATACTTAAAATTATCAGAACACCATTCCCACACATTACCGCTCATATCCTTACAACCGATCGGACTGCTACTGTTATAATAGCCAATAATAGAAGTTTTAATAACATCAGCATTTTCAAAAGGATCACCGCTGTCTTCAAAATTTACTTCTGACTCTTTTATTTCGTTTGAAGAAGTAGAAAATAAATACTTTTGTGAACCGTCCCAAGATGCAGCATACTCCCACTCAGCTTCTGTCGGTAGTCTCTCCCCTTTTGTTTCCGCATACTTTTCAGCGCCATAATATGTAACAAAAACTACCGGGAAGTTTTCCCTTCCTTTTTTTACTTTAAATTTATTATTCGTAAACTCAATTTCACTGAATGGTGATGAAGGAGCAGATTTATAGAGCAAATGTCTATCATCTCGAGCATCATAGACATCACCATCTCTAACTTCAATTTTCTTTTCGTTTAACGCAGTGTTGAGAAATTCACAATATTGTTTATTGGTCACTTCGTAAATATCAATTTGGAATGGCGATAATTTCACCTTATGCTGTGGTCTTTCTGCCGCCCAACCAAAATTATCAGGTGCGCCCATGATAAATTCACCCCCTTTTGCATCTGTCATTTCACCGATATTTTCTGGTATTGTGTAATCATTAATATTAATTTTTGATTCGGCACTTTCTAGAGCAAAAATTGAGTCTTTTACAAAGACATAAATATCGTACAGAAGTTCTGCGGTTTTAGGCTGCACTTCAGGATCAATCCTCATTGAGTTTGGAGTTTCAAAATGAAGTATATGCTCGGCAATATCCGATCGTAATGATCCGTATGTTCTTGATCCTAAGCCGGAATAAAAGAAATCCAGTTTTATACCTTGATATTCATATTCCAGATCTTCCGGTAAATTGCCGAAATAAAGGTCAGGCGGATTATCGTAATATTTATCTCTATTGGAATAATAAAACTTTTTGATCTTTCTCAATTCATCTTTTGTAAATCCCGAACCGATTCCTTCAATCACCGGTCTTTGAATCCTTTTGCCTGATGGTAACTTAACCGTAAGATCATGCCCGTGAAAACTCGTGAATAATTTGAATCTTTTTCCGTAACTGATATTACTGTTCGCCCAAACGCTATCTTGAAATACTTTATATTTTGCTTCCGCCTTCTTATTCCACTGTCTTTCCGGTATTACGCCTTTATTACCAGACTTGGGTTCTTTCATCAAAGGACGGTTACAATCGTACCAGATACCCCTATATGAAAGCCTACAGCCATATGCAGCAGTGGATGGAATACCATAATTCTCGGAAACGAGCTTCACAACTTCACCGGTTTCATTATCACAGTCACCATGCGGCGCACCGAAAGCATAACCTCCCCATTTTGTAAGATCACCTTTATAATTTTCAACATAAAATCGAATTGGTTTTGGAGTTAATTTTGTTTCACTGCTATCAATTAAAGTGATTTTAACGGTGATCTTCTCTTTGTATTTAATTCCAAATATTTTCAGATATTTCCTGTGTATCCCAACCGTACCGTCATTACCAAAATTATTATAAATTCGCAGATCCATAGTTTTATTATTTATCGTAACTCTAACCGGAGTTCCTTCCTTAACACCAATTTTATTCAAATCTGACTTGGAGAAAAAGATTGATGGACCAAGCTGCATTGTAGCCACAGGAGGATAAACCAAATTTTCATCTACAACAAACTCTTGAGCTTGAAGATTTATCGAAAATAAAAATACTACGAAATAAATAATTCTATTTTGCACTTACAGCCTCACTTGTATTTACTTTCACAGTGTTTTCACTATTAACTAAAATATATTCTTTCAGAGAATTATATAAAGGTAATAATGCGTCCACATCTATATGTTCATTTTCTCCGTGATGATCTTCTCCAATCGGTCGAAGAATTACAATGGGAATGTTTTCGTTTGCGTAGAAACGCGCATCGGATGAACCGTTTTCAGTTCTTATCGAAATTTCCTTTGCAAAATGATTTGTCATAATTTCGTAAAGCAGTTGTATCTGTTTACTTTTCGGACTCATAAATACACGTTCGCTGCCAATAAACTTTTCTGCTTTACAATACTTTGTTTTTGATTGTATCAGTTCAAGCAGTTCATCCACCGTTAGGTTTTCCGTGAAATAAAAATTCATTTTTGCTTCTGCATAATGAGGCGGATATTGATCCTTGTTCTCAACTTTCACGTCATAGATTGAATAAGTTGTATACCAGTTATCATCTTCAGTTGCAACTTCCTTATCCTTGAACAATGAAATGATCGAATTGTAATCTTCGATCAATAATTCAAAAGCATTTTTCCCTTCCCATGTGTATGGATGCCGTCCTGGAGTTGCCTCAACTTTTAAATTTATTTTAAGTATTCCCTTTTCACCATAGATAACGGAATAGTTGTAGCCGGCGTCACCGTTGATTATTAAGTCGGCAGTATAACCAAGTTCCGCTAATTTCTCAGCACCATTTTCGCTCCCGATCTCTTCATCAAAAGTTAGAGCTAATGCTAGGTCGCAATTGCTTTTGTGCTCTGATAATTCTTTTAATAATTCCATCGCGACGGCGACAAAACCTTTCATATCCACCGTGCCGCGTCCGAACATTTTTCCATTTTTTATTACCGGATTAAATTGAGATTCATTACCATCAACAACGTCCACATGTCCTTGCAGCATTATGCTCACCTTCTTTTCACCGGTCGTAGATAAGTAAAGGACAGGAAATTTATTGAAATACATTTTTTCGATTTTAACCGAAGTACCGCTGAAATATTCCTCTATGAATTTTACGGCTTTTTCAAATTCTGTAAAATTAGACGGAGTAGTTTTAAACGATACCAGTTTACCAACGGTTTCTACTATTTTATTCAACTCACTATTACCGTTATATCTCATTTAATAAGCCTCTTAAATATTTAACAACTTTATCTCTTTGATTTATCTTTGCATTTTTAAATTTTAATGCTTCAACTTCTTTCAAAAAATGTTCTAATAATTTTGGATGTGTCTGCCTAAAAAACACACTGCCTAGATCGAATAGAATGACTTCACGATTGATCATTTCGTAGTTAACTAAAAAATGCTGTCTGCAAATAATTACAACTTCAAAATTCATCGGATGATTTTCT
This sequence comes from Chlorobiota bacterium, assembly GCA_013151565.1. Lineage (GTDB taxonomy): Bacteria > Bacteroidota > Ignavibacteria > Ignavibacteriales > Melioribacteraceae > SZUA-22. The sequence continues at coordinate 2,887 of JAADIB010000373.1, read as the reverse complement.
AGTCTATCAATAATGCCTTCAATCATTTCACCAATCAGATTTGGAGATATCAAATTGAATACATCTCTTCGTTTAATAAAGTCTTCTATCTCAGAACTAACAACTATTTCCAGCCGGTTTTTCTCTTTCTTTTCGATTATTCCTTTCCTATGTATGAAAGCCTCAATCGATTGGTCAATCTGCTGATTTGTGAACTTGTATATCTTCTTCAGAATTTCTTTTCGTAGTTCAACAGACTGGTTCATTATACTGAAATTACGCGAAACTGATATTCTTTCTCCGCCATTTTCACCAAACCAGATATCCTCAAATTCTGCATAGGACATCCCAGCTTGATGCGGTGAAGAAAATATTGGAAAAGTATTTACTTCTATATCCAGCAGCGCATCAATACTTAAATGGAGTGCTTTTGATAATAATTCCAGTTTATCAATACTCGGTAAATGATGACCATTTAAAATTGAGTATAGTGTCTGCAGTTCAATATTTGTTTTTTCCGCCAACTGTTTTACAGTGTAGCCGTACGCATTCATCGCATGACGAATTTTCTTCCCTAATCGTTCCGCTTTGTTGTTATTGTTTGCCATTTTTTTCACTCTTAATTAATTCCATTTCTTCATTCAATAAGTCTAAATAGTTTAGTGCCTTTTTTATGCTTTGTTGTGATTCATCAAGATAACCGTCAACAGCGGCAGAGTGACCTCTATTTATCAACCGTTCTGCTTGTGAAAAAGGGATTGTGATCTTAGTATAATCAGCAATGCTAAACTTATTTATGATGTTTATTCTGTAATCGTCCATATTAGGCTGATATTTATCCAGGACTTCCATTAAATTATTTATATAATCATTATCAATTTTTCTTTCTGA
>JAADIB010000373.1:0-1986 GCA_013151565.1 Chlorobiota bacterium | reverse complement strand
CTTTACCGTATCTTTGAATCTCAAATAATTGAATCCGCTATCAATACCTTCGTCCAATTCTTTTTTGAGTTCCCGCTTCTGTAAAAAGATCAAACCGGCTAGGATGATGACCGATAATCCGAAATATTCCCAGTAAATTGGAGTGTGTGAAGCAGCAAGAGCAGATACAACAACCATTACTGCAATACTAACCAACAATATTTTATTTTTAATATTGCTCATTAAAGAACTCCTGTAACCGTTAGCATTGCGAATATGATTATCAATAAAGCTTCACCAACAATAAGTCCTGCAGAAAAAGGGACTCCCCATTTTTCTGTCCAGTCCTTACCCTTTCTCCGAGCAAGAATAATACTCAGAATACTTCCAAGCCCATACGGCAGAATATATTTGATTGACAGATACATTGATATACCAATTATAACTCCGAGACCCGGAAGCGATGTAAATGAAAGCAGCGCACCGATAATTCCGCCTGCAAGAAATTTAGAAGTTGGGACATTTCCGTCAATAACAGAGTCAATGGTGGCGCCAAGTGCTACAGCTTGAGGAGCTTCTATGTCAGTACCGGGACCGAATCCCGGCAAGTGTGCTCCGGTTATAGGGTCAACTCCACCGGAGTTCCAGATAAGCAGCATTACACTAAGTGAAACAATCGGACCGATCCCGGCAACAAATAATTGAACTGTTTGCTGTTTAATTGGGCGACTTCCAACAAGATACCCTGTTTTCAAATCCTGCATCATGTCGGCACACTCTGCTATTGCAACCGATATCGCTGCGCCTCGCCTATCAATACTGCCGTAACAATATCATCCGACGATAGGAACATCATCAAAAGCGCTACTGCTATTAAGGACATTCCGCTTATCGGAGTCCAATCTGTCATACCGGTTGCCTGCGAAACAATAATACCGGCAAAGATAAGCCATATTGTGCTTACAATTGAAATAACAAGTGCAGTAAATAATCCAACACTCGATGTAAAATATGATGCCATAAAAAACAGAGTGAATCCGACAGCTATAACAGTATAGAGAACTTTTATCGGCAATTCATCGGAATTAATATCCTTCATTGCTTTTAGGTTAAAACTTTTAAGTGTTGCTTTTATTGCCGGGATAATCAACACAATACTCATCAATGAACCGCCTATTAACATTCCGATACCGATTGGACGTGTCATCTGAGCATGAATGAATGAAGCGCTGTTTTCTAGTGATATTTCCGGTGGTATCCATCCCATAGAAATCACAAATGGAACGATCAACCAATATGATAGAACTCCACCAGCAAGAACGAACAATCCGTTTCTTCCGGCAATAAATCCGATACCTACACTTAACAATGAAATAGCCCACTCATTTGAAATATATTTTGGCATATGGAGTAATGCAGTAAAGTCAATAGAAGCCGGTAATATTTCAGGCAATCCTAATTTTGGGAATTGAATTATAAAATAAACAGATGCAGAGATAAGCGCTCCATATAAAAGCAACTTCGATTTCTTCATTCCTTCTGCCGGTGAACGCAGAACACTTGCTATAGCCGTGCCGGATGGAAAACGTAATCTGTCAACATCTATCATCTGCTTACGGAGAGGAATAATAAAACCTACACCGAGAATTGCACCGGCTACAGCAGCAGCGGCAACCCACCAAAAATTAAATTCAACTCCTCTGATCAAAAGAACAGGGACAGTAAATATAACACCAGCAGTTGAAGTATTTATTCCCGAAGCGACAGTTTGAATAATATTATTTTCTACAATTGTACCTCGCTTGAAAATAGCACGCATTATTCCCCAACCAAGAACTGCAGCTACAGGAGAACCATTTGTAGAAAATCCAAGCACCAAAGCGGCGTATGAAAAACTAGCTGTCATCATGATGCCTATAAAAACACCAACTCCAATTGCTAAGGGTGAGGATTCAGGATAACTATTTTCGGTTATTGTATTCATATTATTTTTAAAAGTTCATTCCA